>CAZYKN010000076.1:3394-8227 GCA_964648135.1 uncultured Flavobacteriaceae bacterium | reverse complement strand
TTGTTTCCATACAGCTTAGTGTTCTTAGTGCCTTCTTTGTGTTCGTTGTGGTTAAACTCACTTACTTATTTCTATGTATTCTTATGTGTCTATGTGTTTTATTCCCATACAGTTTCGTATTCGTTGTAGTTAAACTCTCACCAAAAACAAACATTTTCATAAAAACACAATCCAAACTAAAACTATTTACTAAATTTGTACGCTTACATAAATAAGAAATTTTGAAAGATAAAAGATTACATAGAACCCTTGTATTTGCAGTAATAGATTCGTTAAAACTCATTTTTAATGAAGACCGATACGCATCAAAAGTAGTTGAAAAAGTATTGAAAAGAGATAAACGTTGGGGTTCAAGAGATCGTAAGTTTATTGCAGAAACCATTTACGAAATGGTAAGATGGAAACGTCTTTACAACGAAATTGCAGGAACAAAAGAGCATTACACCACAGAAAATTTATGGAAAAACTTTGCCGTATTTGCCGTATTAAAAGGCTATCAATTACCAGATTGGAAACAATTTATAGATACTCCTGTTAGAAAAATAAAAGGCAGATTTGATGAACTTTCTAACACAAGAAAATTTAAAGAATCTATTCCAGATTGGTTAGATGAATTAGGCGAAAAAGAAATAGGCACAGCATGGGATAAAGAAATTCACGCCTTAAATCAGCAAGCAAAAGTAATATTACGAGTAAATTCCTTAAAAACAAATAAACTCAAATTACAAAAGGATTTACTAGCAGAAGGTATTGATACAATTCCGTTAAAAAATTACCCAAATGCCTTAGAATTGGTAGAACGCAAAAACGTTTTTACAACAGAAGCATTTAAAAACGGACATTTTGAAGTCCAAGATGCCTCTTCGCAGCTCGTAGCACCCTTTTTAGATGTTTCTGAAGGTATGCGTGTTATAGATACTTGCGCTGGTGCAGGAGGAAAATCTTTGCACTTAGCCTCATTAATGAATAATAAAGGACAAATAATTTCCTTAGATATTTACGCCAATAAATTAAAAGAACTCAAACGTAGAGCCAAAAGAAACGGAGCGCATAATATTGAAACACGACCTATATTAAACTCCAAAACCATCAAAAAATTAAAAGGCACAGCAGACAGAGTCCTTATTGATTCTCCTTGTACAGGTTTAGGCGTTTTAAAAAGAAATCCTGATGCCAAATGGAAATTACAACCAGAATTTGTAGAGAATATTAAAAAAACACAAGCCGAAATTTTAGACAGTTACGCTCAATTAGTAAAAAATGGAGGAAAATTGGTTTATGCAACCTGTTCTATTTTTCCGTCTGAAAATGAAGAGCAAGTCGCTAAGTTTTTAAAAAATCATCCAGAATATACATTAATTGAAGAAAACAAAGTTTCTCCTGCCAAAACAGGTTACGATGGCTTTTATATGGCGTTGTTGGAGAAAAAAGAGTAAAGACGGAAGACTTGAAGACGGAAGACTCGAAGACGTAAGACGGAAGATGGAAAACCGAAGACATAAGACTGATAACTAAAGACTGAATACTAAAAACTAAAGACATCATGAAAAAAATATTATTTTTAGCCTATATACTAACAACCTCATTATTTGCACAGCAAACCTATTATGATGATGTAAATTTAAACTTATCAGGCATTAATCTTAAAAATGAATTAGCCTCAAAAATCACTACAACACACACTAACGGACTCTCTTATTCAGATGCTAGAGAAGCGCTAAAAATAGTAGATTTAGATCCAGGTCAAGGAACAAACGTTTTATTAATATACGGATTTGCAAGTGGACTTTGTCCAGCTAATTCTAGCAATAACAACGATCATAGACTGCGAAATAAAGCATCTTTTGGAGGTAACCAATCTTGCGAATGGAACAGAGAACATACCTATCCAAAAGCCTTAGGAACTCCAAATTTAGGAACTTCTGGTCCTGGAGCAGATGCACATCACCTAAGAGCTGCAGATGTTCACCGAAACGGAGATAGAGGAAACAAATTATTTGCAGCAGGTTCTGGAAATTCACATGTTGTTGGTGCAAATTGGTATCCTGGTGATGAGTGGAAAGGTGATATTGCAAGAATGATGATGTATATGTATTTGCGTTATGGAAGCCAATGTTTGCCTAGTAATGTTTGTGTAGGTTCTGCTCCTGCAAACGATTCAAATATGATTACTTTATTACTACAATGGAATGCAGAAGATCCTGTTTCTCCTTATGAAGATTATCGGAATAATTATTTAGGAAACACATCTAATACTTATGGTCAAGGAAATAGAAATCCCTTTATTGATAATCCGTATTTAGCAACACGTATTTGGGGAGGACCAACAGCAGAAGACCGTTGGGGAATTTATTTAAGTACAGAAGATTATGCTGTTGAAAACACTACAATTTCTCCTAATCCTGCTACTAATTTTATTCACGTTACAACGGAATTAACCATAGATGCTATTCATATTTATAACAATTTAGGACAATTAGTGCTGTCCAACAAATCATCAAAAACAATACCGATTTCTTCCTTAGAAAAAGGAATCTATTTTATGAAGATTACTTCAGATAACAATCACATTCTTTTCAAAAAATTCATTAAAAAATAAACCCTTAACAACAACTATTTAAAAATGAACAAACTAACACTATTTGCAGCAATATTAATGCTACAATTAAACGTAAACGCTCAAATACCTTCAAATTATTACAATTCCGCTAACGGATTAACAGGTTATGCGCTTAAATCTCAATTAAGAGCTATCATTACAAACGGTCATATTAATCGTGGTTATAATAATTTGTATAACGGATATCAAACAACAGATACTGACCATTATTACGAAAATGACGGAACTGTTTTAGATATGTATTCTGAAAATCCAAACGGACAAGATCCATATAATTACACACACAACAACAATAAATGCGGACAATATTCTAATGAAGGAGATTGTTATAATAGAGAACACTTATTTCCGCAAAGTTGGTTTGGTAGTGGTACTCCAAAAAGCGATATTCATCAAGTAGTACCTGCAGATGGAAAAGTAAACGGACAAAGAGGTCATTATCCTTTAGCAGATGTTGGTGCTGCATCATGGACTTCTCAAAATGGTTCAAAACGTGGAACTTGTTCAGATACAGGATATAACGGAACTGCTTTTGAACCCATAGATGAATTTAAAGGTGATATTGCACGTATCTATTTTTACATGGCAACACGTTATGAAAATCAGATTGGTGGTTGGGAAAACGCAAACAATAGCTCTGATGCCGTTTTAGATGGAAGTTCAGACCAAGTTTATGAAGATTGGTACTTAGCGGTACTTTTGCAATGGCATCACCAAGATCCTGTTAGTCAGCGTGAAATTGATAGAAACAATGCAGCTTATAATTATCAAGGAAATGCCAATCCGTTTATTAGTCATCCAGAATGGGTAGATGTTATTTGGAATCCAGTTCCAGATACACAAGCACCTACTACTCCAACCAATTTAACCACTTCAAACATTACTGAAACTAGTGTTGATTTAACTTGGACTGCCTCAACAGATAATGTAAGTGTTATAGGTTATCATATTTATCAAAATGGTATTCTAATAGATTCTACTCCAAATACCAATTATACCGTAGCAAATTTAACAGGAACTACAAATTACTCTTTTTATGTAGTTGCTTATGATGCAGCACCAAACACTTCAGCCAATAGCAATACGGTAAATATTACCACTTTAGATGCACCAACCTATTTAATCAATGAAAATTTTGATAATTGTGATACTTCAAGTGCGTTTTTCTCTTTTAGTGAAGCAAGTACTGATGATTGGATGTGTAGTCCTCAATATGGTGAAAACAATTCTGCTTGTATTCAAATGAATGGTTATGTTGATACTTCGGCACTGAGTAAAGACTGGTTAATTACAGTTAATGCCATTGATTTTTCGCAATACGTTAATGAGAAACTATCTGTGTTTTTAGTTCATAAATATGGAGATATGACCTTAGAATTATTGTACTCAACAGATTATATAGGAACAGGAAATCCAGCAAATTATACTTGGTTACCTGTGCCAAATGTTGCCATTGATACGCATGATGGCTCTAGCTCAGAAGTAACGCAAATTATTACCAATGCAGATATTAGTGCCTTAAACCAAACGGCTTATATTGCGTTTAAATATTATGAAAGTACAGCTCCAACACGATGGACAGTTGATAGTTTTAGAATTATTGGTGATGCCGTAAGTAATGTTCAAGACAACCAATTTGCGCAATCTATTAGCGTTTATCCTAATCCATCATTTGAAGTATTGAATATTAAAACAAATATTCAAGTTAAAAGCACAAGTCTTTTTGATTATTTAGGAAAACAAGTGTATTCACAACAAAATAAAACAACAATCAATATTTCTTCCTTAAACAACGGAATTTATATTCTTAAAATTGAAGATACTAAAGGTAATATTGCTTTTAAAAAGGTGATTAAAAAATAAATTAAGTGAGGGTTTCACTCTAAATGAAGCCCTCACTAAACCAAAACTCTCAGCGTCGGCGTCGTTCTAAACGACACCGACGCTTTTTCATGTAACAATCGTAATTATCATATTGAAAGTGAGGGTTTCACTCCAAGTGAAGCCCTCACTAAACCAAAACTCCGTGAACCCTCTGTGCCTCTCTGTGTATCTCTGTGTAAAACCATTCTACTCCAAAACCATCCAACAAACAAAAACTCTGTGTTCCCTCTGTGTATCTCTGTGTATCTCTGTGTACCTCTGTGTAAATTTCTCTCTCCAATTAAACCAAAACTCCGTGTTCCCTCTGTGCCTCTCTGTGTAAAACTTTT
>CAZYKN010000076.1:0-3294 GCA_964648135.1 uncultured Flavobacteriaceae bacterium | reverse complement strand
AAAACTCCGTGTTCCCTCTGTGCCTCTCTGTGTATCTCTGTGTAAAACTTTCCCCTCCAACAAACAAAAACTCTGTGCATCTCTGTGTATCTCTGTGTAAAATTAAAACCCACAAAAATTCATCTCCACACAATAAAACAATTAAATCACAGTTAATTAATATATTAAATAACCATACTAACTTAAAATTCAATCATGAAAATTAAAAATTTACTCCAAATCCTACTACTTACTTTAGTTGTTTACAGTTGTAGAGATACACAAACAACTTCACAAGTAAAAGAATACAAAACCGAAACCCATAAAGACGCAAACGGTTTTAATTACGAAACAGTAAGCAACGACCCTACTGGTTTGCGCTTATACACTTTAGATAATGGCTTAAAAGTATATCTAAGTAAGAACACCGATGAACCAAAAATTCAGACATATATTGCTGTAAGAGCTGGTTCAATTTATGACCCAAAAGAATCAACAGGTTTAGCACATTATTTAGAACACATGGTTTTTAAAGGCACGAGTAAAATAGGCACACAAGATTGGTCTAAAGAAAAACCCTATTTAGATAAAATTTCTGCTTTATACGAAAAAATGCGAGCAGAAAAAGATCAAGCAAAAAAAGAAGCCATTTACAAACAAATTGATAAAGTTTCATTAGAAGCATCAAACTATTGTATTGCAAACGAATACGATAAAATGACAAGTTCGCTTGGAGCAACAGGAACCAATGCACACACTTGGTTTGAAGAAACAGTCTATCAAAATAAAATTCCTGCAAACGAATTACATAAATGGTTAGTATTAGAACACGAACGTTTTAGCGAATTGGTTTTGCGTTTGTTTCATACGGAATTAGAAGCAGTTTTTGAAGAATTTAATCGTGGTCAAGATAGTGATTATCGTAAACAATATGCTGCAATGTTAGACGGATTATTCCCAAATCACCCTTACGGACAGCAGACTACTATTGGTACGGCAACACATCTTAAAAACCCATCTATGGTTGATATTCATAACTATTTTGATAAATATTATGTACCCAATAATATGGCAATGGTTTTGGTTGGTGATATTGATTTTGATACAACCATAAAAGATATAAATGATACTTTTGGTAAATTAAAATCGAAACCTGTAACACATCCTACTTTACCTAAAGAACAGCCAATTTCCAAACACATAACTAGAGAGGTTTTTGGACCAACAAACGAATCAGTTACCCTTGCTTTTAGAGCTGATGGTGTAAACAGTAAAGATGAAAAATTATTGACTATGGCTGATATGATTTTAGCCAATGGTAACGCTGGTTTGATTGATTTGGACTTGAATCAAAGTCAGAAAGTACAAAGCGCAAGCTGTGGTCCAACTTTTCAAAATGATTATGGATGGCATGAATTTTCAGGTGAACCAAAAGACGGACAAACACTAGACCAAGTAAAAGATTTATTATTAGCCGAAATTGAAAAACTTAAAAAAGGTGAATTTGACGATTGGCTGTTAGATGCTGTAATTAACGATTTAAAATTAAGTGAGACAAGACAAAATGAACGAAGTACTGCGTTAGCATCTACATATTACGATGCTTTTATTCATCATACAAAGTGGCAAGATAAAGTAAGTTTTATAGATGATTTACGTAAAATTACAAAACAAGAAATAGTTGACTTTGCCAATCGTTTTTACAAAGACAATTATGTTATTACTTATAAACGAAAAGGCGAAGATAAAAATGTAGCGAAAGTAAAAAATCCAGGAATTACACCTGTTCACTTAAATAGAGGTAAACAATCTGATTTTCTTAAAATGTTTAAAGAATTAAAATCAGATGAATTAAAACCTTCCTATGTAGATTACAAAACTAAAATTAAAAGAAGTCAGCTTAATAGCGGAATTGAGATAGCCAATATCAACAATGAATTAAATGATTTATTTAATCTAAATATCATCTTTGATATGGGAAAAGACAACAATAAAAAATTAGCTTTAGCTGTTGGTTATTTAGATTATTTAGGAACAGACAAATTTACTCCAGAAGAATTAAAAAAAGAATTCTATAAATTAGGAATTAATTATGGTGTGAGTGCTGGTGCAGATAAATCTTATGTATATATTTCTGGAATAAAAGAAAACTTACCTAAAGGATTGGCTTTATTAGAAAATTTATGGTCTAATGCAGTTGCAGATCAAGAAACTTATAATAAATATGTAGAAAGTATCTTAAAAGAACGCAGTAACGGAAAAACACAAAAAGGAAATATTTTGTGGAATGGTTTATACAGTTATGGTTTGTATGGTGAAAATTCACGATTAAGAGATATTTACAACGCAGATGAGTTATCTAAAATGAATCCAAGTGAATTGGTAGATATTGTAAAAAACCTAAAAAATTATAAACAACGTATTTTCTATTACGGAAAAGATATTGCTAATGCTAAAAAAGCTTTAAACGACTTGCACAAAGTACCTGCTACTTTAAAAGATTATCCTGAACCTAAAAAATACAAACAAGTTGAAACAGGAGGAAAAGTAAACTTTGTAGATTTTGATATGGTGCAATCCGAATTAATTTTTGTAGCCAAAAAAGACAAATTTGATGTTAAAAAATTAGCTTTATCACAAGTCTTTAACAATTATTTTGGAGGTGGTTTATCATCAATCGTTTTTCAAGAAATAAGAGAATCTAAATCCTTAGCGTATTCTGCTTTTGCTGGATATTCAAACGCTTCAAAAAAAGATGATAACAATGTAATTTACGCTTATGTTGGTACACAAGCAAACAAACTACCACAAGCCGTTGATGCTATGCTAGATTTAATGAATAATATTCCTGCAGCACAAAAGCAGTTTGAAGATTCTAAAAAAGCAACTTTAAAGAAAATTGCAGCACAACGTATTAATAAATCCAATATATTTTGGACTTATGAGCGTCTTAAAAAACGTGGATTAGATTACGATATTAGAGAAGATATTTATAAAGAAGTCCAAAATATGACTATGGAAGACATGATTAAATTCTTTAACGATAATATTAAAGGAAGTAAATATACAACCCTTGTTATTGGAAATAAAAAGGATATGAAAATGGAAGCACTTAAGAAATTAGGAAAAGTACAAGAATTAGATATTGATTATCTGTTTAATTATAAAAATACAAAGGTTAAGCAATAAAAATCTAAACTCATAAAAAAAGGCTGTCTTAAAAGGCAGTCTTTTTTGATTCTATATTTTATTTTTTAATTTCTTTTTTAGGCATTGGTCCACGTAAATGAATGACTAAACCATTTAAAAAATTTC
>CAZYKN010000075.1:3963-8266 GCA_964648135.1 uncultured Flavobacteriaceae bacterium | reverse complement strand
ACACTAAAAATATGGCGTCAAAAAGACGCAAACGACAAAGGAAAAATGGTCGATTATAAAGTGACTAATATTTCAGAACATATGTCTTTCTTAGAAATGATGGATGTTTTAAATGAACAGTTAGTTGCTAATAACGAAGAACCTGTTGCCTTTGATCACGATTGTAGAGAAGGAATTTGCGGTATGTGTTCATTACACATTAACGGTGAAGCTCACGGACCAGATAGAGGAATTACTACTTGTCAATTACACATGAGAATGTTTAAAGATGGTGAAACAATTACCATTGAACCTTTTAGAGCAGGAGCTTTTCCTGTGGTAAAAGATTTGGTTGTAGATAGAACTGCTTTTGAACGTATTCAACAAGCAGGAGGTTTTATTTCTGTAAATACTTCTGGTAATACGCAAGATGCTAATGGAATTCCTATTTCTAAACACGCAGCAGACGAAGCAATGGATTCTGCCGCTTGTATTGGTTGTGGTGCTTGTGTGGCAACTTGTAAGAATTCAAGTGCTATGTTGTTTGTTTCGGCTAAAGTATCTCAATATGCTTTATTACCACAAGGACAAATTGAAGCAAAAGACCGTGTTTTAAATATGGTAAAACAAATGGATTTAGAAGGTTTTGGTAATTGTACCAATACTGGAGCTTGTGAAGTAGAGTGTCCTAAAGGAATTTCTTTAACCAATATTGCTCGATTAAATAGAGAATTTTTTAAAGCTAGTATTTAAATAATTCTTAAAAAAAAAGTATTTTTGAGCACCTTTTATAAAAAAGGTGCTTTTTTAATTTTATAAATATGTCATCTCAAACGGAATATATAGATCGATTTATTCGTTTTTACGCCAACGAAACCATACAATCAAGAGGAAAACAGTTATATAAAAACGATGTAATAAAAAGTGTAGAATACGATGAAAAATTTGATACTTATACTTTTAGAGTTAAAGGAACAAATACTTATACAACCAAAATAAGTAGTTTAAAAAATCATAATCTCTCTACAAGTTGTAGTTGTCCTTACAATTATGGTGTAATTTGTAAGCATACTGTAGCAGTCTTACTCTTTTTAAAAGACACTAATCTAGAAAAAATTCCAAAAACAAAACCCAAAAAAAACAAAACCCAAAAAAAGCAAATAGTTTATCGCCAAAAAAACGAGCCTGTTTTAATTAAAGAGTATAAGAATATTACTCCAGAATTAATTGAAAAACACACCACTTCTACTGTTTTTTTAAGTAGTAAAATTTATTCAGAATATGATATACAAAGTGTAAGTGTATCAGAAAAAAAAATTGTTTTTAATTTAATAAAGGATAAATATTATTCTTATAGAAGAACAACGGTTACAGTTACATTTAAAAAAGATAAAAACGGAGTATTATCTAGTACTACAGAAAGTACAAATTGTAAACCAGATAAACTAAAACATACAGAAGCTCTTTGTTTACAACACCTTGTAAAAACAAATTCTGCTACTATTTTTGATGTAATTTTTAATAAGATAAACAGTGTTAAAGAAAAAAACACTAAAAAGTTTGGCTTAAAACCAGAAGATTTTAATGACTATTTTCAAATTATTTATGACTTAGAAACAGGTTTAAGGTTAATAAGAAAACCTAAAGCGTATGGATTACTATCTATTGAAAATACCGTGTTAGATTATAAACCCGTTTTTGATTTACTTACAGAGTCAAATATTGTAGTTTTAAATAAAAACAAGAATCTTAGAGAAAAAAGAATTGGTTTCACACTTACACTAAGTAAATATAATAATTATAGTTATGAGGTTTTTGCAGCAAAACCAAATAAAGCAGGAACAAAATTAGTTTCAAAATTTGAAGAATTTTTAGAGTTTGAAGACGATGTATTCATATCAGAAAAACAAAAAGAAATTATTGAATCAATAAAAAAAATTGATTTATTAAAAGAACTTGATGAAAAATATTTTACAATATCTAAAAAAATATTTTTAACTCTTTGTGATGAACCTTTTGTTTTTTTTAAATATGAAAATTATAGGTTTTATAAAAAAGATTTACAAGATATTTTACTCTCAAGTACTCCTGTAAAAACTGTATTAAATATTGTTAAAACCGCTTTGTTTATTGAAGCAAAAATAAAACTAAAAATAAATGATATTTTAATTGATTATGATCAAATAAACGAAGAAGAATCAAGTGAATTAATTTTTTCATATAAAGACACTCTATACCACTTAAACAGTTTTAAAGATGTTGTTTTAATTCAAAATTTTAAAGACGGTTTAAAAATAGTTAAAGATCAAGAAGAAGTTTTTTTTAATAACGTTATCAAGCCATTATCAAGTGATTTTGAAATTAATTTTGATGAAGACACGTTTAACCATAAAAAAATAAAACTTGACTATCAAACAGAGCAAATTTTCTTATCTGAAAAAGATGATCATATTGTTATTCAACCTCAGGTAGTTTATGATAATGATACAAGTATATTGCTTACAAGTAACGGTAATTACATCTATAAAGACGATTCTACAAACACCATTATTGAATACGAAAGAAACAAAGAACTTGAAACTACTTTTATAAATCAAATTGCAGAATTACACCCAGATTTTGAAGAACAAAAATCTGAAAAATATTTTTATTTGTCTTATGAAGATTTTACTAAAGACTTTTGGTTTTATCATTTTTTTGATGTTTTAAACGCTCATGATATTGAGATTTTTGGATTAAAAGAGCTTAAAAACTTTAAGTATTCTCCTTTTAAAGGAAAAGTGAATACTTCTATTACTTCTGGTGAAGATTGGTTTGACGTTTCGGTTGAGGTTTCTTTTGGGGATAATACCGTAAGTTTATCAGATATTAAAAAGGCTATTATTAACCAAAAAAAATACATTCAATTAAAAGACGGCTCTGTTGGAATTATGCCAGAAGAATGGATTCATAAATTAGAAAAATACTTTAGAAATGGCGAAATAAAAGATGATAAATTAGCCATTTCAAAACTAAAATACGATATTATAGATGAATTGTTTGATAATATTGATGAATCTGAAGTTTTAGAAGAAATAGCAGCAAAACGAAAAAAAATAGCCACATTTAAAGAAATTTCAAAAACAAAAGTGCCTAAAGCTATTAATGCAACCCTAAGAGATTACCAAAAAGAAGGATTAAATTGGCTTAATTTTTTAGACGATATGGGTTGGGGAGGAATTTTAGCAGACGATATGGGTCTTGGTAAAACCCTACAAATTTTAACTTTTATTCAGCATATTATTAGAAAAAACAAAACACCAAATTTAATTGTTTTACCAACCTCTTTACTGTTTAACTGGAAAGCAGAAATTGAAAAATTTGCTCCTAAAATTAAAGCTTATTTTTACTATGGTGCAGATCGTAAAAAATCAACTGTTGGTTTTAAAAAACACCATATTATTTTTACTACTTATGGAACATTGCTTAGAGATATAGAAATTTTAAACCAATTTCAATTTAATTACATTATTTTAGATGAATCTCAAGCTATTAAAAACCCTGCTTCAAGAAGATATAAAGCGGTTAATTTAATTAAAGCCAAAAATAGAGTTGCTCTTACTGGTACACCCATTGAAAATTCTACTTTTGACTTATTTGCACAAATGAATTTTGTAAATCCTGGTATTTTTGGAAGTGTAAACAATTTTAAATTAAATTATTCCAATCCTATTGATAAAGACGGAAATGAAATGATTGCCAATGAATTACAACGTATTATTAATCCGTTTATATTAAGAAGAACCAAAGAAAAAGTAGCCAAAGAACTTCCTGCAAAAACTGAGGATATCTTGTATTGTGAAATGGAAACAGAACAACGTAAAATTTATGATGCTTATAAAAATAGCTACAGAAATAAATTACTTAAAAATGTAGAAACAAAAGGATTAGGAAAATCTAAACTAATGGTTTTAGAAGCCTTAACACGTTTGCGCCAAATTTGTGATTCACCTAGTTTAATTAAAGATGTTGTTTATAAAAATAAAGCCATTAAAATTCAAGAAATTGTTAATCATATTACCCAAAAAACAGCACAACATAAAATATTATTGTTTTCACAATTTGTTGGAATGCTAAGTTTAATTAAGGAAGAATTAGATAAACTAAATATTAAATATGAATATTTAGACGGAAAAAGCAATAGTAAAAAAAGAGAAGAATCGGTTAATAATTTTCAAAATAATAAAGAGTTGAGAGTGTTTTTAATCAGTTTAAAAGCAGGAGGAACAGGACTTAATTTAACTGCTGCAGATTATGTGTTTATTGTTGATCCTTGGTGGAATCC
>CAZYKN010000075.1:0-3863 GCA_964648135.1 uncultured Flavobacteriaceae bacterium | reverse complement strand
TCTTGCTCACCAGATTGTCGCCATCGCATCTCACCATTTTTATAAATGATAAAAGTAGGTGTACCTTTAATTCTTAAAGCATCTACCAAATCTATGTTTTTACTAACATCAATTTTAATCACTTTTGCTTTATCACCTAAAGCAGCAGCTACATTGTTTAAAATATGCTGAATTTCTACATTATCTTCATTATTCTCACTAAAAAAATCTATTAATGTTGGAGAAGATGAACTAATAATCTCGCCAAATTTTGCCATAATTTATTATTTTAAAATAGGTCTGTTACTACCTAGTATCAAAAAAGATACCAATTAATTTCTCAACAAAGATAAACAATTATTTAATAAGCAATTATTTTAAAATCTCCTTTACCTTTAGTTGATTCAATATTTACAAAATACGTACCACTTGCAACATCAAACGGAACACTAATTTTATTTTTCTTTAATTCCGTTTTAGACACTTTTTTAATAAGTTGTCCTATTGCATTATATATTTTAGCACTTTTTAACGTTAATTTATCAAAATTATCAATAATAATATGATTGCTATTTGGCGCATAATACACCTTAATAGATTCAGTAATCATATCTTCATTTCCTAAAGCAGATGCAGGTTTAAAAACCAATTTAAAACGGTTATTATAAACACCTGCGTCTAAATTTACTTCAAAATCTGATTGACGCAAATTATGAGTAAAACCAGTATCTGTATCTAAAATATACATATCACCATCAAAGTTTTCTGTATAATCTATGGCAATAGAATGTACTCCGTTATTCACAACAGTCATTCCAATAGGTATTTGTTGGTCTAAATTAAAAGGTCTTGCATCAATAACATAAGGCATTCCGTTGGTTTCCCAATACATATCTTCATTATTCAAATCTGCCATTCTTGCATCGTAAGCTGTATTATGTCCGTTTGTACATTCAGGGATAAAAGCAGTCATAATCTGTCTATAAAAACCTATTGGACTGTTATATGCTAAACGAATTCTTGGAGTAGTGTCTTCTACTGTAACATCATTGGTTTGAGTATTAGACGGTCTAAAGAAATTTGAATTTGCTCCTTCTTTTTCAAATACACGCATACTATTATTAAAAACAATAGTGTGAGGTCCTCCAGTACCAGATTCTATAAAAAATCCTTGACCTACTGGTATTTTATAGTGTATTGGTGGAGTAAATCCACTACTTGTTCCTCCTCCATTAACATCTGGATGTGATGTTGGTGGTGTTCCTCCTGCTAAAGTACAAGTAGCATAACCTCCTTGATAATCACTTTGTAAATGTGTTCCTCCTCCCCAATGTTCCCAAAAATAAAGTGCTCCTGTAGTATTTGATGGAGCAGTAACATCTGCCAATACATTGGCATTTGCATTAATAAAAGCATCTGCATCTAAGGCACATGGATAAGGATTCCCTAATAAAGTAGATTTATTACTGTCCATACTAATAGTGTAATTTCCATCATTTGGTTTTCCTTTAAAAACATAATTTTGATCTGTTGCTGCTCCAGAACCTTTTTGCGTATATCCTAAACCAGCTTGTATTGCAGTATTATTTCTAATTAATGTCCAATCTGCATCACTATCAATCGTTCCATTATCAAATTTCCATAACCAATATGATTCTAAATTTACTGGTGTGGTTACATTTCCACCTCCATCAACTACTGCTGGTGCGCCATTCCATGGAGAAGCAGAATGATAAGCTACTAATTGAGGTGTAAATGAATTTTGTGAAGAATCTGTACCATCGTATAAAATTTCACCAACTTGATACTGTCCTGCTGTAGCTCCACTAACAGGTGAAGACCAATAATTGTAGCGGTAAACATCATTTGTTCCTTGCTGATCAATCAAGAGTTTTTGCGCTCCAGAATTGGCATCAACTCCTGTATGTTTCTGAATTAATTGAGATTCTCCAACCATTCGTAAATCACCACTCGTTAAAATAAGTCCTTTTTCTACAATAAGCTCCATTCCGTCTGCTACTGAAACTCCAGTAGTATTATCAATTTTTAAATTTTCAAATGCCACTTTGGTTGTACCAGAAATAGTTTGAATAGCATTGGTTGAAGCATTTACATTGGTTGGACTATCAAAAATAGTTTGTCCGTTTGCTGAATTTGGAGCACCAGATTCTGTAACGGTACCATTATTAATAAAATTACTGTTTAAATGGAGATTTCCTTCATTATTAAGGGTTGCACCTGCTTTATTGGTATATTCTTCACCAAAATAAACCGTAGTACCATCTTTAATTTTTAAAGTTCCTTCATTGACTATTTGAGCTGACAAATAGTTTGTTACAAACAATAAAGACAAAAAGAAAGTTGTAGTTTTTTTTGACAATAATGTTGTAAAACGTTTCATAATAATTATTTAAAGGGTTTAATATAAGTGTCAAATATAAGTTTTTTTTTCAGAAAACTACAATTTAAGCTAAAAATTAGCTTAATTTTGCTGATAATGAATGGAATTGTAATAAAATCTACGGGTTCTTGGTATGAAGTTAAACATGAAAATACCGTTTATACTTGCAGACTAAAAGGAAAATTTAGAATTAAAGGTATAAAAAATACAAATCCTGTTACTGTTGGTGATTCGGTTGATTTTACCTTAGAAGAAAACCAGCAAACAGGTGTTATTCATCATATTCATGAACGCAAGAATTACATTATCCGTAAATCCGTTAATCTTTCTAAACAAACACATATTATAGCCTCAAATATAGATCAGGTTTTTTTGTTGATTACAATAGATAATCCTCCTACTTTTCCTGGGTTTATTGATCGGTTTTTAGCTTCCGCTGAAGCGTATAAAATACCTGCTATTTTGGTTTTTAATAAAATAGATTCTTATAATGAAAAAACACTTCAGCAAAAAGATAAATTAAAACTGATTTATCAAAAAATAGGGTATCATTGTATTGAAGTTTCCGCAACAAAAAATATAAATATTGATTGCATTAAAGACTTAATGAAAGATAAAGTGAGTTTGTTTGCAGGTCATTCTGGAGTTGGTAAATCTACTCTTGCCAATGCTATTGATAAGACCCTAAATTTAAAAACTAAAGTACTTTCTTCTCAATATAAACAAGGACAACACACTACCACATTTGCTGAAATGTTTTCTTTACCTTTTGGAGGATATTTAATTGATACTCCAGGAATAAAAGGCTTTGGAGTGGTTGATTTTGAACCTAATGAAGTAACCGATTATTTTCCTGAATTTTTTGCCTTAAAAGGGAATTGTAAGTTTAACAATTGTTTACATATTAATGAACCAAAGTGTGCCATTAAAAAAGCTGTTGAAGATGGTGAAATTGCAGAATCTCGGTATAAAAGTTATTCGCAAATTATTCAAGGTGAGGAAGAACATTACAGAACCGATAATTATGACTTATGAGAGTAGTTGTACAGCGTGTTTTAGAAGCTCAAGTTAAGATTGATGAGAATATTCAAGGTAAAATTAACCATGGCTTACTTGTGTTTGTTGGAATAAAAGAAGGAGATTCTTTGTCTTCTATTAAATGGTTATCTAATAAAATTGTGAATTTGCGTATTTTTAGTGATGCTCAAGATAAAATGAATCTTTCTGTAAAAGATATTGATGGTGAAATTTTAATCATTAGTCAATTTACCCTTTATGCAAATACTAATAAAGGTACAAGACCTAGCTATGTTAAGGCTGCAAAACCTAAAATTGCTATTCCACTTTATGAAAAATTTATTCAGCAAATTCAAACAGATTTAGGGAAACCTGTTGCCACAGGAATTTTTGGAGCTGATATGAAAATACATTTGGTTAATGATGGTCCTGTTACTATAATTATTGATTCTAAAGTTTAATACTT
>CAZYKN010000074.1:3365-8295 GCA_964648135.1 uncultured Flavobacteriaceae bacterium | reverse complement strand
GTGCATCAATAAATAAACCAAAGTCCATTTTATAACCTACACCAAAATCTACACCATAATCAAAGCTATTCATATTATCTTTATAGTCAACATCTGTATCAGAAACACCACCTAAAGCAGTATCTGCATAATTTGCAGACATTAAAAATCCAACTTGTGGTCCTGCTTGAATACTCAATGCGTCTGTTACATAATACTTAGCAATTAATGGAACATTAATATAGTTTAATTTTAACCTACTGTCATCTAAACCACCTACGCCTTCTGTTACACCATCATTAATTTTAACTCCTTGCATAGAAAACATAATTTCTGGTTGAAATGTAAATTGTTCAGTAATTTCAAATTCAGCAACTCCACCTACATGGAAGCCTGTCTTCATCTTAGCGTTATCAACATCAGTTAATGTAGCTAAGTTTAACCCTAATTTTGCTCCAAATTTTTGAGCATTAACGCTCGTCATTGTAAATACTGCAATTATTGCAGCTAAAAATAATTTTTTCATAATTTTAATATTTTGTTTATGATTAATAAAGGTGCAAAGATAATTTTTTTTAACAAAATTATAAGATTATTAAATAGTTTTTTTTAAAATACTCATAAATTTTCATCAATAAATAACACATCTATTTAATTAATCCACGTAAATAGTCTAATTTTTCCTTCCAAAGGTCTAAATCTTCTTGATGTCTTTCAATATTTTTATATACATTTTTCACCATTGGATTATCTGGAGAAGCATTAGAAAAGAAACCTAAATTATTTTCTAATAATTTTACTTCTTTAGTCAATTCATCTATTTTTTTACGAATGAAGTAGGCTTCATTTTCAATTTTACGAGTATCATTGGCTTCCACAAAGCTATCCATGTTGTTTTTAAAACGCATCATTGCAGAATCACGTTTATTCATATCTAGTTTGGTGAACAGTTTATCAATTAGTTTGTTAAATTTAGAATCAACAAAACGCATATTGTTTGGTACTTGACCAAAGGCTTTCCACTCGTGAATGTATTTTTTTACTTGATCTATGGCAACTTCGGTTTCGTCTGTTAGGGAAGCTTTTAGTTCTTCTAAATAGGCTTTTTTCTGTTCAAAAACCTCCATTAATTCTTTATTTGCTTCGTCTTGAACGGAATGTAATTTGTCAAAGAAATGGTTACAAGCTCCTCTAAATTCTTTCCACATTTTATCTGAAAATTTTCTTGGTACATGACCAATGGTTTTCCATTCTGCTTGAATTTTTTTAAAGGCTTCTGTTGTTTTTTCTAATTCTTCTGAATCTTTAAGTTCGTTTGCTTTGTCAATTAAGGCTTGTTTTTTGTCTAAATTTTCTTGATGCACATTTTTTACTTCTTTATAAAAAGCATTTTTGTGTTTGTTAAAAATTTTAGTAACCTCTCTTAATTGTTGCCATAGTTCTTCATTTTTTTCTTTTGGTACTTTTCCTAAAGCAAAAAACTCATCACGTAAAGCTTGCATTTCTTTAATTTTATTTTGCCAAGCATTATGCGAAGTAATATTTTCTTCAACTAAAGCATTTATTTTATTGATAACTTCCTGTTTTTTAGGTACATTTTCTTCCCATTTTGCTTCTAATTCTTGCATAATAGCATCACGTTTATCGTGAATTTCTTTAGTAGCGGCTTTAAATTTATCCCATATATCTTCTCTAAATTCTCTTGCAACAGGTCCAATTTCTTCTTTCCAAAGTCTGTGTAATATTTGCAATTCTTTAAAGGCTTTGTTTACATCTTCTTCTTTAGCAAGTGTTTCGGCACGTGCAACAATTTTAGTTTTTTCTTCAAGATTATGTTTAAAATCGAGGTTTCTAAAGTCTGAATTTAAGTGTAAAATATCATACACTTGTTGTTCATAAAAACGATAGGTTTGCCAAGTATCTTCATTCTTTTCTCTAGGTACAGCACCAATTTTAAAGAATTTATCACGCAATTCTTGAAATTCTTTATATAATGTAGCGGTTTCTGAATTGGTGATTAAATTTTTAAGTTCTTCTATAATAGCCACTTTTTTAACATAATTGTCATTACGTTGGTCTTCAAGTTGTTTATAGTGTTGTTTTGTTTTTTTCTTATATTGACTTAACAATCCATTAAAAGCGTATTTTTCATCACTTTTATAGTGAAAATCTATTTCATTTCCGCCTTCTTCAATAAATGTAGCTTTTTTTGCGGCAATAAATTCTGCAAATTTAGTGTTAAAGCTATTTTTAATAGCATCTACATTTTTTTTGATTTTTTGAACTGGTTCAGTATCAATTAGATTTTTTAGTGCAGTAATTAATTCCGATAAGGAAAGCTTAGAATAATCTTCCATTGCAACTTCCTTTACGGTGTTTTCAATGGGTTGTTCTATTTTTTCTTCGGTAATTACTTCTGGAGCTTTTACTTCATTTGTTACTTCACTTACCACTTCAACAGTTGTATTTTCTTCTGTTGAATTGTTTTCTAATTGTTCATTTTTTTCGTCTAACATCTGTTAATGTTTAAAGGGTCAATATTTCTATTTTTTTTAAGGATTACAAAGTTACTCAATTATCTTGTTTTAGTACTTAAAAAAACTAAAATAAACGATATAATTAAATAAGTAAGAGCAAATATTCCATCAAAAAAATTGAAGATAATTAAACTTTGTATGATATAAAATATCGGAAACGCAGATAATCCTAAGCTAAATTTGGCAGTTGATAAAAATTCTTTCTCTTTAATTTTAGGTTTTAGCCAATACCAAATAAGGAATGGAAAAATGCTATTCAGCTTCATTAAACTGTAGAAAAGGTTGAATTTTGAATGTTTAATTTTAAATTTTGGATGTTGAGTAGTTTTATCTATAAATAAAAAATCTTTATTATTGAATTGGTTTATTTCTTCTTCATAATTTTCATCATCAATATGGATGGTTACCTTTTTGAGTTGTTTTTTTACTTCGTTAATTAAATTTCCTTTGGTTTTATTTTGGTTATTTGCATTGAAAAAAGTCCTTGAAAAAATAGGTTTTCCGTATTTAATATGAACAGATTCAGCATAATTTTGAGTATTTGTAAAGTTTAATCCAACAGGAATAATAATTAAGTCTTTTTTAGGGTTGTTTGTAAGATAATCAATTGTCATTCTAGTAAAACCAGCTCTTAAAGAACGTATTTGACGTTTGGTACTATGACTGCCTTCTGGAAAAATGAGTATATTTTTTTCTTGATTAAACAAGTCTAAACATTGATTAAAAACGGCTTCATTCAACTTTTTTGAATCTACTTTATCACGTACTCTATAAATTGCAATAGCATGAATGGCGTTTAACAATTTGGCAGCAATTTTGTTTTTAAAGGCACTTGCACGAGCCAAAAAATACATCACTTTATGGGTTGATGTTGCCACAAGTAAAGGATCCATCATTGCATTTTGATGATTGGCAACAAAGAGTATCGGTCCGTTTTTAGGAATATTCTCTTTTCCAGAAATAATGATGTTTTTGTAGAATAAAAACAGTCCTGTTTTAACGTAAAATTTTACAATTTTGTACAATAACATGTTTAAATTTTAAGAATTTTATGATTGCTTTTTCTACTCCAATAATAGGCTAAAACTAAGCCTGAAAAGATGTCCCAAATTCCCCAAAAAGCAACTACTAACGCCATTCCACCAAGACCTTGAAAAAACAGGAATACTAGCATTAATCCTAATCCAGAATTTTGAATTCCTGTTTCAATACTCAATGTTTTTTGGTCTTCAAAAGACATTTTTGCCATTTTTGCGGTGTAAAAACCTACCATATATAAAATACTGTTTAGTAGAAAAACAAGATAAAAGGCGTGATGTATATATTTGTTAAAAATATCGATATTTTTGTAAAAAGCAACGAGTATAAAACTGATTAAAATAAGTAAAGAAACGGGTTTTAAAATCCTAGAAAGTTTAGAAGCAAAATGAGGTTTTATGTGGTTAATATACATTCCAATAATTAATGGAATTCCTAAAATAAGGAGTACAATTTTGGTAACTTCTAACGGATTTAGATTTATTTCTTTTAAAATAGCTCTTGTTGGCTGATAAAAACTTGCCCAAACGGCTAAATTTATAGGTGTCATAAACAACGCCATTGCTGTTGCAAAAGCGGTTAAACTCACTGATAAAGCAGTATTTCCCTTGGCTAACTTAGTCATGAAATTAGAAACATTTCCTCCAGGACAAGCCGCAACCATCATTAATCCTAAGGCTAAACTTGCTTGTGGTTTGAGAATATAAACGAGTAATAATGTGGTTGCAGGAACTAAAATAAATTGCAATAAAATACCAATAAATACTTTTTTTGGATGACTAAATAAGTTTTTAAAATCTTTTACTGTAATATCTAAAGCAACGCCAAGCATAATAATTGCAAGGGTTATATTGACTATCCATAAAGAATTTGTGTCAAAATTTATACGAATACTATCTACATTTTCTATCATTTATCCTTCTTAAAAAAAAGTAAATATAGTTTATTTTGTTTAAAGGGAGGTTTAGAACCCTTAATAATAGGTTTTGAACACCTTAATAATAGGTTCAGAACCCCTAATAATAGGTTCAGAACCCCTTAACAATAGGTTCAGAACCCCTAATAATAGGTTTAGAACCCCTAATAATACGTTCAGAACCCCTTAATAATAGGTTCAGAACCCCTAATAATACGTTCAGAACCTCTTTATAATAGGTTTAGAACCTCTAATAATAGGTTTAGAATCTCTTTATAATAGGTTTTGAATACCTTAATAATAGGTTTAGAACCTCTTTATAATAGGTTCAGAACCCCTAATAATAGGTTTTTAACCTCTTTATAATAGGTTCAGAACCCCTAATAATAGGTTTAGAATCTCTTTATAATAGGTTTAGAACCCCTTAATAATAGGTTAAGAACCCCAATAATAGGTTCTT
>CAZYKN010000074.1:0-3265 GCA_964648135.1 uncultured Flavobacteriaceae bacterium | reverse complement strand
TGGTTTAATTTCAAAATTTTTCTCTGTAATTGGTTTCCCAAAAAGTAAGAGTTGTACTTTATAATTTCCTATTTCTTTTTTATTTGGTGATAACTCAATAGAACAATCTATTTTTGAATTTTTCTTTTTTCTAGCAATTAAAAATCGTTTTTTATAAAATATTTCGCCTTTTGAATCTATCCAATTTAATTGATATAATAAGCTATCTATTGATGTTTTAGGTTTGTGTTTTAGTTTAACAGATGCGTTTAACCAAGCATCTTTCATTTGGTTTATTTTTGGTGCTGTACTTTTAAGTTTTTGTGTATTATTATTTGCTTTTAAAGATAATTTGATGGTTTCTTTAATGGGTTTTTCTGTGTTAAATTCTGATAATAATTCAAATTTTTTGCTCGCTACCAATTCTCTAAACGCATAAATATTAAGCGTATAGTTACCTGCTTTTCGTAAATTTGGTGCAATAGAAATAGCAGAGTTAATTATGGGTGATTTAGGAGATAATATTTCCTTTTTTTTATAAAAAGAATGTCCATTTTCATCAATCCAATCTAAATGAATTAACAAATCATTGGTTTCATCAGCAAAGTAGGTTGTTAAATCTAACCTGCTTTCCACCCAACCGTCATTCATAATAATAAATTGATTACTTTTTCCAATCATTTTTCCTGTTTCATTGTTAATGGAACTTGCCAAAGCTAAATGATTATTTATTTGATGTGTAAGCTCAGAATAATCTGTTTTACAGCTCATAAATAGGAATATAGATAGCAATATGTTGATTTTTAGAAATAATTTCATTTAGATTAATTTAATAATTTTGTTATTGCTTTTTAGTTTAAATTTATAAAACCAATTACTTAACGGAAACATAATGATTAACATAATGGTAAATCCAATAAGTGTATTTAAGATGCTTCCTTCTCTGTAAAAAAATCCAAATCGTTTTACAAAAATTCCTAAAATAGCTAAATGCACTCCGTAAAAAAACAAAGGTACTTTTCCAGGAATACTAAAAAAGCGCATTATTTTGGCATGATTTGTATTGAGAAAAATAAATAAACCTACACCTAAAACAACCAAGCCAAAAAAGAATAAATTCATAAATAAACTTGGCGGATATTTTTGATCTAAAAAGAAAGAGATACTTCCAAATCTAGAATATGGAGAAATGTTCCCATAATTTCTAAACAAACGGATAATAATAGCCAAAATAATAGAACCAAAACCTATGAGTAAGCTCATATCAATCCGTTTTCTATCTGTTTTCCAAACTTGTAGCCAACCAGTAGCCATTACCGAACCTAAAACAGCTAAAGCAAACCATGGCAAAACAGGATATTTATTAAAAGAACCAGAATCTACAAATGTTTGCATTAGAACTTTAGCGATAATGTTATTTTCATGATACGTAATTTGCAATAAAAAAGGATGAATGATTAAAATAAGCAATGCAATAATTAAACGAATTTGCCATTTTAAATTTGCTATAAAGGTGAGTAATAACACAGAAATACCAATACTTGAAATGATACCAAAATGCCAAGGTCTAAAACTTTCAAATCCGCTCCAAGAGGAATTTACCCATGTCATTTGAATTAAAATAAGAAACAACGCACGCTGAATTAAATGCCATTTAGCCGTTTTTATGGGAACGCCTTTTAAAACTCTTTTGGTATAAGACCACCAAACCATTGCTCCTGCCATAGTTAAAAAACCAGGAGCACATAAATAACCTATATATCTTAAGGTAAATTGACTTAAATTTGGAAATAATGGGTCAATTGGATCTAATTGTTTCCATATAGAATTAAAAAAATAAGCACTATGTCCTAAGAGCATTAAAACGCCAACAAATCCTCTAAATTGGTCTATAAAATTAAAACGTTGGTTGGTTGGTGAAGTGCTCATAAAACGAATTAGTTTAAATTATTATGTGAGATTTGTGTGTTGTCAATTTTTTTTAATACTCTAATCAAAGCTGTTTTGTTCTTGTTGAGTATTGAAATGCTGTATTTGTGTTTTCCTAAAGGTACTTTAATACTGAATTTGTCTAATGTGCCAGGAATTAATTCATCATTGTATTTGTAGTGCATCACGTTTGAGCGGTTACTTGACAATCTATATGTATTTAAAATCTTGCCATTGTCTTTAAGCACAATAACATAATCGTTGTTTGCGTGCATATCGTATTGAAATTCACCTCTTATAAATATTTTTATTTCATCTGTATTTGAGATGTCAAAATCAAAGGAATTGTTATGATCAATACGTGTGTATTCTTTAATAATTTTCTTTTTGTTTACAACTAAGGGTACAATTTTACCTTTTTTAGTTTCTATTTCTTCCCAACCATTTTTTTGAATAGTTTTTTTGAAAACAAATCGTGCGTCAATAGACTGTTTTGAGGAAAAAGTAATTTTCTGATATACATTATCTGTTTGGATAACTGTTTTATTATAAGTAGAAGGTGTTTGTTTTATTCCTAAAGATCGATAAACAGAATGTGATGATTTTTTAACGTTCTTAATATTGATTTTTTTAGTAATTGAATCGTTTATAGTATAAGAAAATGAATAGTGATTTGAACTTTTTGAGCTCATTCTTTTTCGTGTATAAACAATCAGTTTTCCCTCTTGATTGGTTTCAATAATTGTAGGTGTTTTGGAGTTTAGTTTGTAATAATTACGTGTTTTTCCAGTAATTAAGACTGCCTTTGTTGCTTTTTGAGGTTTTAAATAGCTGTTTTTTCTATTTTTACTGATGGCAACTTTTAAATCCACTAATGGATTGTTTTTAGTTTTGAAAGTGATAAATTTTGCTCCTTTTGGGATGTGAATTTCTTTTTTATAGAACAAACTCGGGTTTCTATGAATATTTTTATCTAAATACGCACTTTTATAATCTCTATTTTTTTTAGAAACAATATATTGTACTGCCTTTTGGTTATTAAATTGGTACGAAATGGTATATCCTAATCCTTTTTTGTTTACTCGTTCTCTAGAATAGACAATCAATTGTTTATAGCCAGCAACTTGATAAACAGTTTTATTGGAAAGATGATATACGTTGTGCCTTCCTGAAAGAATACTAACGGATTGTTTTTTTAAAATAGGTCTTAATTCTTTAGTTTTTTGTGAAAAAGAAGTGAAACTAATTACAAATAAGAGGATATAAAGTGATAGTGTTTTCATTTTTTAAATTTGAATTTCTTCAGAGATAATATCGTTTCCTAATTTATTATTGCGTTTGTCAATATAAACAAAAA
>CAZYKN010000073.1:2499-8374 GCA_964648135.1 uncultured Flavobacteriaceae bacterium | reverse complement strand
CTCTTATAGGCTTTAATAATTCGTTTTACAATTCGGTGTCTAACCACATCTTTATCGTCTAGATATACCATACCAATTCCTTCAACATCTTTAAGAGCAAGTAAGGCTTCTTTTAATCCAGAAACTTGTTTTCTAGGCAAATCTATCTGACCAGGATCTCCTGTAATGATAAATTTTGCTCGTTTCCCCATTCTTGTTAAAAACATTTTCATTTGGTTGTGTGTGGTGTTTTGTGCTTCATCTAATATTACATAAGCATTGTCTAGCGTTCTTCCACGCATAAAGGCTAAAGGAGCAATTTGTAAAACGCCTTTTTCTAAATAGCCGTCTAATTTTTCATGCGGAATCATATCGCGTAATGCGTCATATAATGGTTGCATATAAGGATCTAGCTTTTCTTTAAAATCACCTGGTAAAAAACCTAAATTTTCACCAGCTTCAACAGCAGGACGTGTTAAGATAATCCGTTTAACTTCTTTGTTTTTCAAGGCACGAACTGCAAGCGCAACAGCAGTATATGTTTTTCCAGTTCCTGCTGGACCAACGGCAAAAAGCATATCGTTTTTTTTCATTAAATCAACCATTTTTTGTTGATTAGGTGATTGTGCTTTTATTCGTTTTCCTCCAACACCATGAACTAAAATATCTGATTCGTTGCTATTTTTTGTCTTAGAATCATCTGCTAATAAAATTTGCTCAATACTATTTTCATCTAATTTATTATATCTGTCAAAATATTTAATAAGCATACTTAATTTCTTTTCAAACTCAATAAGCTGATCATCATCGCCAAAAACCTTGACTTTATTTCCACGTGCAACAATTTTTAATTTAGGAAAATACTTTTTTAACTGTAAAATAGTTGCGTTTTGAGTGCCAAAAAACTCACTTGGACTAACTTCGGTAATTTCAATAATTTTTTCGTTCAATATATAGGTGTTTTTAATAGATTATCTTTAATTTTGTAAACAAAAATTACAAGTATTCAAAAGTATTGTTTTTATCTATATTTAAACTGAATTTTTTATAGGTATTTATTAACTTTTAAACCCTTTTATCAACTATTTTAGCAATATGAACCATCCTATCATTACTTTAACGACAGATTTTGGCACAAAAGATTATTTTGTGAGTGCTGCTAAGGGTCGTATTTATAATGAATTACCTAATGCTCATATTGTTGATATCTCACATAAAATAACTCCGTTTAGTATTTATGAAACAAGTTATATAATTAAAAATGCCTACAAACATTTTCCTAAAAACACTATTCATATTATTGCGGTAGATTCTGAATGGAGTTTAGAAAACAAACACTATGTTTTTTTGTTAGATGATCATTATTTTATTTGTGCTAATAATGGGATTGTTTCATTAATTTCTTCGGTTATTAAACCAGAAAAAGTATTTGAAATTACCTTACCAAAAACCGAAAATGATTATTTTTTAAAGAATTTTATTGTTGCAGCTTGTCATATTGCACGTGGAGGAAATTTGAGTTTAATAGGTAAAGAAACTGCGGATGTAAAATATTTAAACGAAGTGCAACCTGTTGTAAATGCTGAGAAAAATCAGATTATGGGAAATGTAATTTATGTTGATAATTTTGGAAATTTAATCACTAATATTGACAAAAATATTTTTAATACCATTGGTCAAGGACGTAAATTTGAGTTGAACGCCAGAAGCCATGTTTTTACTAAAATATTTAACAGTTATAATGAAATAGTAAATTTAGATATTCCTAAAGGAAAACGGAATGATGATGGCAAAAAACTCGCATTATTCAACTCAGATAATTATTTAGAAATAGCCATTTATAAAAGTAACTTACAATCGGTTGGTGGAGCTTCTAGCTTAATGGGTTTAAATTATAGAGATTCTATTACCATACGTTTTTTATAAAATTTAAAATGACAGAAAAAAATAAGTATTTTGTACGAATTGTGAAAATGGAATTCCAAGATGATAAAACAGAGGAGTTTTTAACCAATTTTAGAGCTGTAAAAGATAAAATTAGAGCACAAAAAGGAAACCAATTATTGGAATTATATCAAGATAAAAATCAGCCAAATATCTTTTTTACTTATAGTTATTGGGAAAAAGAAGCAGATTTAGAGAATTATAAAAAAACGGAATTGTTTAAAACTGTTTGGGCAAAAACAAAAGTACTTTTTAGCGCAAAACCACAAGCTTGGAGTGTTGATAAGAGGGTTGTTTGTAGTTAGGTTTGTTTATTACGTAATCTAAAGCCACGAATTACAACAATTAACACGAATTACTCTATTTTCCTTATGTGTCTATGTGTTAAAACCCGCAAATATCAATTATTTCACAGCACTTATCAATTTCATTTTTCAAAGCGAGTTAATTATCTTATTTTTGAAGAATAATAATCAAATTATAATTTATGGAAAATGTAATCCCAAAATACGTAAGACCAATTGCAAAAATAGACGATCCTATTAATACTCCTAGTTTTTGGGATGACGCTATTGATTCTTTTGATGAAAAAAAATATAAAGAAACCATTATCAATGTTTTATCATATATAAATCCTGATATTTTTGATGGTATTGATGTAAGTGGTGATTTTGAAATTACCAAAATGCAAGGTTCTGCAGAAATTACTTTAAAAGTTACACATAGCACCTTTAGTATTAAAGCACCTTTTGTTAGAATAACTAATGAAACCAATAAAGTAGCACTTTTACGAAAAGTAGCAGAAGTTAATTTTAGCCCTTTACGTTTAGCGCAAATACATTTACATAATGATGAATTATGGTTTGAATATGAAATGTCAATCGAATTAGTGCAACCTAATAAATTGTATGATATTATACGTAATGTAGCCATTTATTCAGATGATTATGATGATGTATTTATTAATGATTATCAAGCTACATTCTATAAAAAACCAAATTATAAAGAGTTATCTAATACTGAAAAAGAACAGGTTTGGGAGCAAATTGCTGATATTTTTGAAGATTTTAAAAACTATGCTGCCTTTTTTAAAGAAAAAAGATGGGATGATTTTATTTGGGATATGTTAGTAATCTCATTTCTAAAAATTTCTAATATGCCTTATGTGCATGGTGAATTGCGAACCGATTTAATCAGTAATATTGGTCGTCTTTTTAATGGTGATTTAAACTTTAATTTTAGAGTAGATAAAGCCACAAATTTCATGAAAAAATTAATGGCAATGTCAAAAGAAGACATCTTAAAAAACGTGTATCATGCAGAACAATTAATTTCTTTACGATGGAGAGCATCAGAACAAATTGTAACAGATAGGCTAAAACATAATTTAGAACAAGTGCAGAAATACGAAAAAGATAACAGTAATTTTAATGTTTCCTATTACCTACAATACACCTTCTTAAAATTAATATATGATTACAATTTAGAAGATAATTACAAACAAGCAATTTACGATGTTTTAGAAGAAGTTTCTGGTTTAGAACCAACAGAAGCTGCTCCAAAACTAATTAAAGTTTTTTATGCTTTACAAAATGGAAGTATCAATAAAACCGAAATTAAACCAGAGAAAAAAGGATTCTTTTCTAAATTATTTAACTAATCAATCATGAAAAATACTAAAAATTCAATATATAAAATCATTACTTCTGGCGGAACAGGAACTGGATTTAAAACAGCAAATCACGATTTTTTAATTACCAATTATCACGTAATTAACGGGAATAAAGAGGTTGCCGTAGAAGATCATCAAAAAAACAGGTATTTGGCACATGTGGTTATGGTAAATCCAGAAGTAGATTTAGCTTTTTTAAGCGTAGAGGGTTTAAAAGATGTTGAAAGTAACATCGTTTTAAATAAAGATAAAGAAGTTGCCAATATGCAGAAAATATTTATAAACGGATTTCCATTTGGAATGCCTTTTACCGTTACCGAAGGAATTGTATCTGCAAATAATCAACCTATGCACGGGAGAAAATACATTCAAACTGATGCTGCAGTAAACCCAGGAAATTCTGGAGGTCCAATGTTAGATGAACAAGGTGTTTTAGTTGGTGTTACCACATCAAAATTTACCGAAGCAGACAATGTTGGTTTTGGTATTAAACATACCGATGTGATTAAACAAATAGAAGATTTTACTTTTAATGACAATAAATATAGAGTAAAATGTAACTCTTGTGATGCTTTTATTGAAGAAGAAACCGAATTTTGTCCAAGTTGTGGAAATAACATCAACGCTTCTGTTTTTGATGAATTTGAAAAATCACATTTTGCTGTTTTTACAGAGGAAGCATTGGTTGAACTAGGAGCAAATCCTGTGTTGTGTAGAGCAGGACGAGATTTTTGGGAATTTCACCAAGGATCTGCTAGAGTGCGTATTTTTACGGTGAGTAATAACAATTATTTATTTGCCACTTCGCCTTTAAATATGTTGCCAAAAAGTAATTTAGAAGAGTTGCTTACTTATCTTACTTCAAATCCTGTTGTGCCTTATCAATTAGGAGTTTATGAGAATAAAATTTTTATTTCATATAGAACACATTTATCAGATATCTATTCAGATAAAAAAGAAGAAGTTAAAAAAGCCATTATTAATTTGGCTTTAAAAGCCGATGAATTAGACGATTTTTTCAAAGATAATTATGGATGTGAAATGTCTATGGAAAGTAAAAATGGTGATAATGAAGTAGCTCAAGTGCAACAAGCTATTGCTGAAAAAGAAGAAACGAATACAAATGATAACATAGAAACTCAAGCACAACAAACCATTGTAAAAAGCAAAGAAACAAATCAAACAGACCAAAAAGAGGATGTAGTTGCTAAATTAAAAAAACTAAAAAGCCTCTTAGAAATGGAATTGATTTCTGAAGCAGATTATAACAAAAAGAAAGAAGAATTGTTGAATGAATTGTAAAAAACCTATTCCTAAGTTTTATATAAAAATGCTATGAAATGGAAAAATGCCATTACTGATTACACTTTATTTTTAAAAATAGAGCGAGGACTTTCTCAAAATTCTATGGAGAGCTATCAACGTGATATTTATAAGTTGATGGCTTTTTTAGAACAGCACAAAATTTCACTTTCTCCTTTAACTATTGATGAACTTACTGTACAGCAGTTTATTTATTCCGTTTCAACGGAATTAAATCCACGTTCACAATCACGTTTAATCTCTGGATTACGCAGTTTTTTTAATTATTTAATTTTTGAAGATTACCGTAAAACCAATCCAACAGATTTAATTGAAACTCCAAAAATTGGGAGGAAATTACCAGATACTATTTCTACTGAAGAAATTGATTTAATCATTGCTCAAATAGATTTAAGTCATCCTCAAGGCGAACGCAATAGAGCCATGTTAGAAACACTGTACAGTTGTGGTTTGCGTGTAACAGAACTCATCACACTCCAATTATCTGATTTATTTTTTGAAGAAGGATTTATAAGAGTAATAGGAAAAGGAGATAAACAACGTTTTGTACCTATAAATAGCAATACGCAAAAAATTATTTCTAACTATATCAATTTATTGCGAGTACACCAAAAACCACAAAAAGGTTTTGAAGACACTATTTTTCTTAATAGAAGAGGCAAGCAACTTACCAGAAATATGGTCTTTATGATTATCCGTGATTTAGCTAAAGAAGCGGAGATTGATAAAAAAATTAGTCCACATACTTTTAGACATTCTTTTGCAACACACTTATTAGAAAACGGAGCAGATCTACGTGCTATCCAGCAAATGTTAGGTCATGAAAGTATTACCACAACCGAAATTTACATGCACGTTGATAGAAGTTTTTTAAAAGATGTTATGGAAAAGTATCATCCTCGAAAATAGGTTTTCCTGTTGATTACGTTAATTTCAGCCACGAATTACACTAATTTT
>CAZYKN010000073.1:0-2399 GCA_964648135.1 uncultured Flavobacteriaceae bacterium | reverse complement strand
CAGCTTTTCACCAAATAGCTATGTTCTCTTATGTGCCTATGTGTTTAAAAAAAATCACTCCATCTCCAAAACCAAATCATCTTGATGTACCAAAGCACCTTCTTTAAGGTAAATTTTCTTAATTTTTCCACTTTCAGTTGCTGTTACAGTGGTTTCCATTTTCATGGCTTCAATGATAAATAAAGGGTCGTTTTGTGCAACAGTTTCCCCTTTTTTAACCAAAATTTTATAAAGACTACCTTGTAATGGTGCGCCAATTTCTTTTTTATTATCCAAACTAGCTTTTACATTTTCTTTAATTTCAATATTTAAAGAATGATCTTTAATTTCTACAAATCTATTTTGTCCATTTACTTTAAAAAACACCATACGTTTACCGTGTTTATTCGGATTTCCAATAGAGAGTAATTCCACAATAATGGTTTTTCCTGGAGCAATTTCAACTAGAATTTCTTCGTGTATTTTCATACCGTAGAAAAAGTTTTTGGTTGGAATAACCGCAATATTGCCATATTTCTTAAATTTATCTGTTGCATTTTCAAATACTTTAGGATAAAATAAATACGATAAGAAATCTTCCATTTCCAATTCACGAGGAAAATCTTTTTTAAATTTTTTAACGAACGCTTTAAATTCATTATCAAAATCAATTGGAGCTAAATGTGCATTTGGTCTGTCTGTGTATGGCTTTTCATTTTTTAAGATAATTTGCTGTAATTTTTTTGGAAAACCACCATGAGCCTGACCTAAATCACCTTTAAAGAAACTGATTACCGAGCTTGGGAAAGATAAATCTTCGCCATTTTCTAAAACATCTTTTGGTGTTAAATTGTTGGTTACCATAAAAATGGACATATCGCCAACTACCTTAGAGCTAGGAGTTACCTTAATTACACCTCCAAACAATTCATTTACTTGAGCATACATTTGTTTAACTTCTTCAAATCTATCACCTAAACCAAGAGCTTCTGCTTGCGGACGTAAATTAGAATATTGACCACCAGGAATTTCATGTTGATAGACTTCGGCTGTTCCTGCTTTTAAACCAGATTCAAACGGATAATAATATTCTCTTACATCTTCCCAATAATTTGAAAACTGATTTAAAGTGTTGCTATTTATAGGATTTGCTCGTTCTTGAAACTTAACCATTTCTACAATCGAGTTAAAGTTAGGCTGAGAAGTAAGACCAGATAATCCGCCAAGAGCAACATCAATAACATCAATACCAGCTTCAATGGCTTTTAAATAAGTAGCAGATTGAATAGATGAGGTGTCGTGTGTATGTAAATGAATAGGTAAATTAGTTGCATCTTTTATGGTGTGAATCAATTCCGTTGCAGCGTAAGGTGTTAATAAACCAGCCATATCTTTAATGGCAATCATGTGAGCACCAGCGTTTTCTAGGTCTTTTGCAAGTTGTTTGTAGTATTTTAAATTGAATTTAGTCTTACTCTTATCAAGAACATCTCCAGTATAACTAATGGCAGCTTCTGCAATTCCACCTGTTTTTGTCCTTACATATTCAATACTTGGAGCCATGGCTTTAACCCAATTTAACGAATCGAATATTCTAAAAATATCCATTCCGTTTTCCCAAGATTTAATGATAAATTTTTCAATCAAATTATCAGGATATGCAGCATAACCAACACCATTAGAACCACGTAAAAGCATTTGAAGTAAAATATTTGGAGCTGCTTTTCTAATTTCTCGTAATCGTCTCCACGGATTTTCTTGTAAAAAACGCAAACAAACATCAAAGGTTGCTCCTCCCCACATTTCTAAACTAAATGTATTTGGATGGTTTTTAGCAAAACTCTCGGTTACTTTAAGCATATCGTAAGTTCGCATTCTGGTTGCTAAAAGAGATTGGTGCGCATCACGCAAAGTAGTATCTGTATATTGAATTTGTTTTTGGTTTTTTAGCCATTTACTAAAATCGTCTGCACCAAGCTTTGTTAAGAGGTCTTTTGTTCCTTTTGGATAAGGCATAAAAGCATCGGTATGTGGAATTTTTGGTGTTCTAAAGGTTTTGTTTGGGTCTATTATTTTTACATCACTGTTTCCGTTTACAATAACTTCTCCTAAGCATTCAATAATTTTTGTTGCTCTATCTTGTGATTGTTTTATTTTAAATAAAGACGGATTATTTCCAATAAAATTAACCGTTGCTTCTCCTTTTTTAAAGGTTTTATTATTGATAACATTTTGTAAAAAGCGGATATTTGTTTTTACACCTCTAATTCTAAACTCCTTTAAAGCTCTGGTCATTTTACGAACAGCACCATCTAAAGTACGTCCTTGAGCGGAAACTTTTACAAGCATAGAATCAAAAAACGGACTGATAGAAGAGCTTTGGTAAATACTCCCAACATCTAGCCTAATTCCCATTCCTG
>CAZYKN010000072.1:1460-8402 GCA_964648135.1 uncultured Flavobacteriaceae bacterium | reverse complement strand
CTTTCAATAATTTTACAAAAAAAAATTGCGCAACATAAAAATATGTAGTAATATTGCAATCCTAAATTAGGTCCCATAGCTCAGCTGGTTAGAGCACCTGACTCATAATCAGGGGGTCCTTGGTTCGAGCCCAAGTGGGACCACACTTAAAACACTTACTTTTTGTGAGTGTTTTTTGTTTTATTAGAGTGAATAATTATCACTATTTTTGTCCAATCGAAAACTAAAAAATGAGTATAAAAAATAAAATAGAGCTAATGGCTCCTGCAGGAAGTTTTGATTCTATGCAAGCTGCCTTAGATAACGGAGCAGATTCTATTTACTTTGGAGTAGAACAACTCAACATGCGAGCAAGAGCATCTATTAATTTCACTTTAGATGATTTACCCGAAATTGCAAAAAGATGTGCTGATAAAGGTGTAAGAACTTACTTAACTTTAAACACTATAATATACGATCATGACTTATCCATTGTTAAAACCTTAATTAAAGAGGCTAAAAAAGCAAAAATATCTGCCGTAATTGCGATGGATCAAGCTGTAATTCAAGTTGCCCGAACAGAAGGAATGGAAGTACATATTTCTACGCAAATTAACATTACAAATATTGAAACTTTACGATTTTATGCCATGTTTGCCGATACCATTGTTCTTAGTAGAGAGCTGAGTTTGAGGCAAGTAAAATTCATTACAGAGCAAATTGAAAAAGACCAAATAAAAGGACCTTCTGGAAGATTAGTTGAAATCGAAATTTTTGGTCACGGTGCGTTGTGTATGGCTGTTTCTGGGAAGTGCTATATGAGTTTACATGCTCACAATTCATCTGCAAATCGTGGTGCTTGTAAACAAAATTGCCGTAAAAAATATACGGTTATAGACCAAGAAACAGGCGTTGAAATGGAATTAGATAATGAGTATATTATGTCGCCAAAAGATTTGTGTACTATAGATATTTTAGACCAAGTTGCCGATGCAGGAATCAAAGTATTAAAGATAGAAGGTCGTGGTAGAGCTCCAGAATATGTTGCACAAGTCGTAAAATCGTATAGAAATGCTATTGATACTATTGCTGATGGAACGTACGATAAAGAAAAAGTGATTACATGGATGAAAGAATTAGGAAAAGTCTATAATCGTGGTTTTTGGAACGGATATTACCTTGGTCAAAAATTAGGTGAATGGAGTACTGAATCTGGTTCTCACGCTACACAAAAGAAAGTTTTTGTTGGTAAAGGTGTGCATTATTTCCCTAAAGCAAAAATTGGTGAATTTAGAATTGATGCGTATGATATTAAACTGAACGACACCTTGTTGATTACTGGTCCAACTACTGGAGCAAAAGAATTTAAACTAGAATCAATGTTAGTAAATGACGAAAAGAAAGAACTGGCAACAAAAGGTGATAATGTTACTATAAAATTGGATTTTAGAATACGTGAATCCGATAAGTTATATAAAATTGTTAAAACAGAATTTGCTGATAGTTAAGTAATATTATGGTTGTAATTACCCTTCAAAGAAAAAAATGTATTGGATGCAATTATTGTGTTGAGCTAGCTCCTGCACAATGGCAAATATCTAAGCGTGATGGAAAATCAGTTTTATTACACGCTGTAGAAAAAAAAGGATTCCATACCTTAAAATCACTAGATGATTCTATTTACGAAGAGAACATAAGAGCAAAAGATGCTTGTCCTGCTAAAATTATTTCCGTAAAACAAGTGTAAATGAAATACGTATTTAACATTTTAAAAGAGTACCTAAAAGAGCATTTTAATCTTAAATTATATCTTGCTACCGTAATTTTTACCGCACTATTACTCTATTTCAATTTTAAATATGATATAGAAGATTCGCATATCGATAAATTTTACAAAACGCCTTGGCATACTATTTTATTCTTTTTATATCATGGCATTCCTTATTATATCACCTTAGTTTTTGTATATCTTTTTACCGATAATAAAAAGTTTTTTAGTAATAAACGCTTTTGGTTACTTAGCTTATTAGGTTTGTTTGTTTTGGCTTTAGACAGAGGATTTTATCATCAAGTGTATTTTGCAAAATGGATATCTAACAATTATTCTTACCGATTTGTTAGACGTATAGTAAATAGTTTTATCTCTTTATTTGTTACGGTTTTGCCTTTTTATATTATCTATAAGACTCTTTTAAAAAAGGATTTACATCATTTTTATGGATTACAAAATATCACTAAAGTGAAATTAAAACCTTATTTAATGATGCTTTTACTAATGGTGCCTTTAATAGCACTGGCTTCTTATCAACCCGATTTTTTAAGAGAATATCCAAGATATCAACGTTCTGGAGGTAGTTTAATTATTAAATATTTTCATTTTCCTAAGTACGCAGTTGTAGGAATGTATGAAATGAGTTATGCCTTTGGATTCTTTATTGTAGAACTTATTTTTAGAGGTTATTTTATTTTCGCTCTATCTAAATATTTAGGTAAAGATGTGGTTTTACCAATGGCTGTTACTTATTGCGTTTTGCATTTCGGAAAACCTGTAGGTGAAGCTATTTCTTCGTTTTTTGGTGGATTTTTACTAGGAACAATAGCTCTTAAAACTCAAAATATTTACGGTGGAATTGTCATCCATATTGGTATTGCCTTAATGATGGAATTGTTTGCTTTTTGGCAGATGAGTTAGCGAAACATTAAATGTTTTTTGTAAGTGACATTACAATCTTATTATCACTCAAAAACTCCTTTAATATCACTTTAATTGCAGTGTATGTAGGAACAGCAACTACCATTCCTATAATTCCAAATAGCAATCCAAAAATTAAAATAGACAAAAAGATTTCTAAAGGATGTGATTTAACCGATTTTGAAAAAATAATAGGCTGACTTGCAAAATTATCAATCAATTGAGCAATTAAATAACCTATCATTACATAAATGGTTGTTGGTAAAATTACGGTTTGAAAATCCTGACCAATATTGCTGGTCATTGTTAAAAATAACATGAGTATTCCTCCAATTAACGGACCAATAAACGGAATTAAATTGAGCGTTGCTGCTAAAATAGCAATGACAATGGCGTTTTGAACTCCAAATATGGTCAGTACAATAGTGTAAATGATAAATAATATAGTTATTTGAAATATTAAACCAATAAAATAACGAGATAATAAATCTTTTATCGTGCTAAATGATTTTGCAAAACGAGTTTCATTTCTATTAGGAACAATAGCATGCAATCCTCTATTTAACAAATCTTTATCTTTCATTAAAAAGAAGGATATAAATAAAACAGATAATAATCCTACAGTAATTGTTCCCAAAGCACCTACAACGGAGTTGAATATATTCGGAATTTTATTTAATTGTGATGCTAAATCTAAACTTTTTAATTGCTCAAAAATATTAATATTTCGTTCTTGAAAATATGTGTTTAAATCGTTTATTGTTGTTTGAATATTTGTTTTAAATTGATCTGAATTTAACAAAGCTAAATTTTCGCCTTGTTGTTGTATTAATGGAATAAACATACTTACCAAACCCATTAATAAGGCAATAAAAAACAGCATGGTTGCTACAACAGCTAAAGTATTTCCAAATTTTAATCGGTTTTTTAAAAATCGAATAATAGGTCTAGAAATTAAAGAAACAACAGCTGCAATAGCAATGTAAACTATAACCGATTGGATTTTATAAAAAAACCAAATCAATGCAACAACACCAAAAATAATAGCAACTGCTTTTAAAATTCCGTTTGATATTTCGTTTGATTTCATAAGTTCATTTTTTAATTAGTAGCATGGAATATTTCTATTGATTATTTTCTCTAGTTTCAATATTTTAATTAGGATTGTTTCATTTTTATCCGTTTTACATTATTATGCTAATATATTTAATTCCTTCCATGATAAAACATTTCCTAAATTAGTTTTAAAACTTTCATTTCCACTGTAAATTAAGTAATTATTTTTGGAATTTGAATCGGAAATTTTAGTAAAATAGCTTAAATTTTTAAAATAATCTTTATGATACGTACTACTAGATTTTATTTCTATTGGTATAAAAACAGGAGAATCATCAATAATACAATCTAATTCTCGTCCTTCTTTGTTTCTCCAAAAAAACAGATTTTGAGGTGTTGCTTTGTTTGTTTTATTTTTTATTATTTCATTAATAATAAAATTTTCAAAGAGGCTTCCTTTAGCGTAATGAATAATTAATTCTTCTTTAGATTTTATATTGAGTAAACTACATGCTAATCCTGTATCATAAAAATAAAATTTATGAGATTTAACCAACCTTTTTTTATAATTTTTATAATACGGTTTCAAAGAATAAATAATGTAACTTGTTTCTAGAATTGAAAGCCATTTTTGAGCAGTTTTTGTAGTAATTCCAGCATCTGATGCTAGTGAACTAATATTTAATAATTGTCCAACTCTAGAGGCGCATAATTGAAGAAAAACTTGAAATTTATATAAACTACTCACATTTATAATTGTTCTAACATCTCTTTCAATATAAGTAGATATATAATCTTGATAAAACTTTGAAACAGGGATTTTTTTATCGTACAATCTAGGATAAAAGCCTTTAAAAACATAATCAAAAGCATCATTATACTTAACTATTGGTGCTATTTCTTGTAGCGAAAAAGGCAGTAATTTAAACAATGCTGTTCGTCCTGCTAATGTTTGCGAAATTTTTTCTAACAATAAAAAGTTTTGAGAACCTGATAAGATAAATTTTCGAGAATCATCTTCATCAACTATCCCTTGTATGTATGAAAAAAGTTCAGGTACTCTTTGTATTTCATCTAAAATTAAATGCTTTGCAGAATTTAAGAACAATTTAGGGTCATCTATAGCTCTTTGTCTAATATCTGGATTTTCTAGTGTATAATATTTCATATTAGAAAAAATTTTCTTTATTAACGTAGTTTTACCAGATTGTCTTGGTCCAGTAACCGTAATTATTGGATAATAATTAATGTATTCTTCTAACTTTTGTGCTAATATTCTATCAACCATATCGCAAATATACAAAAAAACTGGACAAATTGGGTAGTCGATTACCCAATTTGGCAAGTTTTTTACAAATTATCAGCCAATTCTTTAAAATTTAATCCTCCATAATTTCCAGAACTCATAAGTAAAAGATTGGTTTTAGACAGATTTTCATTAAAAATAAAATCTTTAAAATCTTGTGGTTCTGTAAAAATAATTAAATCCTCTCTGTTAAAAGCTTCAAATATTTGTTGTTTACTTACAGGAGCTAATTTTTTAATTTCAACAGCATGAGGTGAATAAAATACCACTGCTTTATCAGCAAATTTTAAAGAGTCTTTATATTCTTTTAAAAATTGCGGATTTAAACTACTATAGGTATGTAATTCTAAACAAGCCAATAATTTTCTATCGGTATATTGTGTTGCAACCGATTTGGTTGTGGCTTTAACCTTGCTTGGCGAATGTGCAAAGTCTTTAAATATAATAGTTGAATTACTTTCTGCAATTTTTTCTAAACGCTTACTTGCACCAGAAAAACTCATAATGGCTTCATAAAAAGCATCTTCTTGAACGCCTATCAATTGGCAAATCCATTTTGCGCCTGCTAAATTTTGTAGATTGTGTTTTCCAAAAATTTCTAAAGGTAAATCTCCTGTTTCTGTTTTAAGATAGGTAACTCCATCTTTAATAAAATGTGCTGGTGTTTTATAAGGATACTTTTTAATATTTGCAGTCGATTTTTCTACAATTTCTTTTAAAGTTGAATCTTCTTCGGAGTAAACCAACATTCCGCCAGAAGCAATTTTATCTATAAAAATAGCAAATTGTTCATTATATACTTCAACTGTTGGAAAAACATTAATATGATCCCAAGCTATTCCGCTAAGTAAGGCTATATTTGGTTGATACAGATGAAATTTTGGTCGTAAATCTAATGGAGAGCTTAAATATTCATCACCTTCTAAAATAATAAATTCGTTATCATTTGTAAGTTTTACCATGGTTTCAAAACCTTCTAATTGTGCACCAACCATATAATCTACATCAAAATTATGATAATTTAACACATGTAAAATCATTGAAGTTATAGTCGTTTTTCCGTGGCTTCCTCCAATAACTACCCTTGTTTTATCTTTAGATTGCTCGTATAAAAACTCTGGATAAGAATATATTTTAATTCCAAGTTCTTGTGCTTTTAAAAGTTCAGGATTATCCGCTTTAGCGTGCATTCCTAAAACAATAGCATTGATATTGGAATTTATTTTATTTGGAAACCAACCAAATTCTTCAGGTAACAAACCATATTTTTCTAATCTAGATTTTGATGGATCGTGAATAGTATCATCACTACCTGTAATTTGATATCCTTTTTTATGTAAGGCTATGGCTAAATTGTGCATAGCTGCACCACCAATGGCAATAAAATGTATGTTCATTTTTAATGGAATTAATTCTGCTATAAAATTAATTTATATTTATGGAATAAAAAAACCGTTTACACTATTTTTGTAAACGGTTTTGAATTATAATATTTTAATCCTTATTGCTTTTCATATACTTGAAAAAATTCAGCATCAGTTGTAGAATTTCCAGCTGCATTGTCTTGGCTATTATGAATTATCGACTTAATGGTAAAGTGAGTATCAGATTGATTAATAATTGTTCCTGTGGATTCTGTACCATTTGTAGAAATAGTAATTTGATCGCCATTAATTTGCCAACCACCATTTTCAGGATTAGAATCATAATCAAAATTTGAGGTTTCTACACCATCAGCAGTTGTAACAGAATGAATTTGAGCAGAACCAGTTACAGTATATGTATTGTCTTCAATAAAATTGATTTCAACATCACTAGATATCATAGTTTGTGTGGTTATTGAAGTCATTGAAGATATATCAGGATCATTAAAAGTTACCACATTAGTAGAGGTTCCGTGAATATCAAT
>CAZYKN010000072.1:0-1360 GCA_964648135.1 uncultured Flavobacteriaceae bacterium | reverse complement strand
TAGTTCCATTACACTGGTTCTCTAAAAAATCTTGTGTATCAGACCAAGAAGCACCATTTAATTCTGTATGATGTGTTGCTCCATCAGCATCCGTAGTTACGTAATACGAATCGCCAATAGTGTAGCAATATTCAGTTTGTGTAGATTCGCAAGTGTAACAAGATTCGTTTGCACTTTCATCTTCTGTACAAGAAGCAAAAAGAACAATAAATCCAAAAATAAAGGCAGTTTTTTTTATAATATTCATCATAATAAGTTGTTGTTTTTTCGGCGAATTTAATAAATATTAATGGATACTACAAATCCCTCATTATTTCGCACATTAAAAACGCTTCCATCTTCAAAAATTAAATACTGTCCTTTTATTCCAACAAGCTTACCGTTTATAGTAGGTGTTTTATCTAAACGAAGACTTTTTATTTTATTAGGATATTGATTTACAGGGTAGTTAAAATTATAAATATCATCATTAGATTCTAAATAATATGCTTTTGCTTCTTTTGGAATATAAGCAGCTAATTTTTCTTTATAAATAATTAAATCTTCCGTTGAAATTTCATTTTTTAACATTTTTTGCCAACTCGTTTTATCAGAAACATGCTCTTTTAAAGCAACTTCTGTGATTCCTGCTAAATATCTGTTTGGAGTTTCTACAATTGATAATGCTTTAGATGCACCTTGGTCTATCCATCGAGTTGGGATTTGTGTTTTTCGAGTAACTCCTACCTTAATATTACTAGATAATGCCAAATACACAATGTGTGGTTTTAATTGAACACTCTTTTCATAAGCTAAATCACGATCTTCAATATTAAGATGTGCTTTACTTAATTCTGGCTTCATTATCCAATCGCCTACATTGGCAGATTTGTAAAAACAATCATAACAATTTCCTTGACGGAATATTTTTTTATTTTTCCCACAAGATAAACATTGGTATTTTTCAAAATTAATTTCAATCTTTTTTCCAATAAGCTGATTCATATTTATAAAATCCGCATCCAATTCTAAATAATATTGAATGGGATTTGTGTATTCAGTTATCATTTTCTTTAAAACTCCATGTAATTGCATTTCTAAAATCTTTAAATTTTGTGCAAAATAGACAAAATTCTATACTAAATATAAAAAATAAAGTTTAAAGTAATTACTCTTTGTAATTAATTGAAAAACAATTAAATATAATGCTATGTAATAAATAAAATCAATTTCAATAAAAAATAATTACTATTTTATCTAATTTTTTTTTAATAAATTACAAAAAAGTTGTATGTTTGTTGCTCGTTATTGAATAAATCAATAAATTTGAATATATTATGAAAAAAAATACGCTAAAAATCGCCCTCTTATTTGTAGTTTT
>CAZYKN010000071.1:0-8525 GCA_964648135.1 uncultured Flavobacteriaceae bacterium | reverse complement strand
AACCATTTGTTAATAGGATATTTAACATTTTTCTGTATTTTTGAGGTCTAACAACAACAACTATGAAAACTAAAATAACTATAGTGTTATTTATTATTGGAAGCATTTATTCATATAGTCAAATAAACGAAAATTTTGATGGATGGACTGATGGTTCATATGGAGCTATTTCTTCATATAATGGGTGGGAATCTAATAAAGGTCTTACCGAATCTGCTAATGCACGTTCAGGGAAATGTGTAAGATTAAGAAACCAGACAAATTCCTATTTAGAATATGTTAGTAGTGATGGCAATGGTAAAGATGGAGGAGTGGGAACTATTTCTTTTTGGTATAGATCATGGGACAATAGTCCTACAGCAATTTATGACGTTCAAGCTAGTATTAATGGCAATCCTTATACAAATATTGGAACACAAATATCTACCTCAAGCACAACTTATGCACAATGGAGTTTTAATTTAAATAATAGCTCTGATAATATTAAAGTAAAAGTTGTAAGAGTAAGTGGAGAAAGACTATTAATTGATGATTTTAACATTACAAATTACAATGTTCCATGTGTAGAGCCAACATCAGATGCTAACTTTCATATAAATTCACCTCAAAATGTTACTTCAACATCTGTAACTTTAAATTGGACAAATGGTGATGGTGAAAACAGGATTGTAGTATTTCACGAATCAACTCCTGTAACTGCAACACCATCAGATAATACAACCTATGCTGCAAACAGTGTTTTTGGAACGGGTGATGATATAGGAACAAATGAATATGTAGTTTATAATGGCAATTCCAACACCGTTGATGTTACCAATTTAACTCCAGGTACTTTATATTACACTACAATTTATGAATACAATTGTAATATAGGTAGTGAGGATTATTACATTACAGGAACGCCTACAACAGATTACTTTTATACCAATCCAGCAAACCCTGATAATTTTGAACCTATTTGTATTTCAGACACAAGTATTGATTTATCATGGACTGCTCCTACTGGAAATTTTGATGGTTATTTATTAGTAGTTCGTGAAGGCGCAACACCACATTCTGTAAACGCTTTAGATCCAAATACTGCTTTAGGAGAAAGTACAGATTATACAAGTGCCGCAACTTATGGAAGTACTACACCAAACTCTAGAATACTTTATAAAGGAACTAATTTAAATACTACAATCACAGGACTTACTCAAAATACTAATTATATTTTTAAGATATTTGCTTATAGCACTGATGGAACAATCTATAAATATTCAAATGGAACAACAACAAGTCAAACTATTGAATTTCAAAATGTAATTAATCCTGTTGCTATTGCTGATGATGGACAAGTGAATGTCTCATGGACAAATCCTGATAATTCATGCTATGATGAAATATTAGTAGTCGCAAATGAAACGAATGGCATTAGTTTTAGTCCTTCAGGTAACGGAAGTGCATATACTGCAAACACCAACTATACTGCTGTTGATCAAACGGTATTTAATGCAGATGGAACAACAGTAACAATAACTAATTTAACTAACGGAACAACGTATTATTTTGAAATATTTATCCGTCAAGGAACAACATGGTCTTCTGGAATAGAGGTGAATGCTACACCAAATTCTCAAACCATTTTTGAACCAGGTGATTTGGTTATTGTTGGATATGATAATAAAGTTGGAAGTGTAGATGACGTAGTTACTATATTAACAATGGTTGATGTCTTGCCTAATACTACTTTTTGGTATGCAAATGCAACTTATGAAATTGGTGCTTTAGCGAATGAAAGAACAGGTGCTTGGCACTCATGTATTACAACACCTGATGCAGCAATTGGAGCACAACAATTCACTTATTTAGGTCCAGATATATTACCTGCTGGCTCCACTTTTTGTGTCCAGATAGATAATGACCAAGTAGTAGCCTCAGATTTTACTGTACATCAATCAAGTGGCAGTGGTACATACAATTTTAGTGATGGTTTAACACCTGCTGGTTTTGTTACTAGTCTTAATATTAGCACCTCAAAACCAGACAGTATCTTCTTAATGCAAGGTTCTTGGTCTGGAGATTTAGGAGGTTACCGTTTATTTGATGGTACAGTCCTTGGCGGAATACAAGATGGTGGAGATTGGTACACTATTAATGATGACTTGTCTTCAATTCCAAGTGGAGATAATAATAACCGAATATCGAGAATTCCTCCAGAAATTGAATGTTTTGCTATTCAAGGTACTACAAGTCCAGGAAAAGGATTTGCTTATTATGATGATACTAAAACAGGCTCACAAATCACACTTTTAGGGAAAATAGGCGACTTTAATGCAAATTGGGTTCAAGGTGTTGGTGATGATGCCAATGATATTGCAGGACATTCCTGTGATGCTACTTTTACATTTACCATTTCTGGAGCTGCAACTGCAGGTGTTTGGACAAATGCTAAAAATGATAATAACTGGTTTAATTGTGGTAATTGGGAAAACCTTTCCGTTCCAGACGAAACAACCGATGTGGTTATAAATGCACTTTCTGGAACGGATAAAGCTATCATTGATGACAATGCCATTGATGCAGATGTTTTTCAAAAAATAGCAAAATGTAACAATCTTACCATAAATGGAGAAAAAGTTGAATTAATAGGTGATGTTAATGATAAATTAGAAATTCATGGCGATTTAACCATTACAAACGGAGTGTTAAATATGGATGATTTAGATAACGCTGTTGCTGATGGAACAATCGATATTTTAGGAAACTGGACAAACACTGCGGAAACTAATTTTAACGAAGGAAATAGCACAATCAATTTTATTGGTACAACTACACAAACAGTAAGTACTAATTCAGGTGCAGACACTGAAAAATTTTATAACCTAACTCTTGATAATACAAATGGAGTAAGTTTTGCAAGTAATAACATTCATGCTGCAGGAGATTTACATATAATTCATAATACTTCGCCATTAACCGTTACTGCCAATCATTATATTTTAGCAGGAAATGCGTTGAAAAACGATAATAACACACATTTTATTATGCAGCACGAAGGAAGTTTTGTACAATCAAAAAATGGAGCAGATTTGAATACTGGTGTAAATAATTCCACTTTTGAAGTGCATAAAACAACAACACCTTATGTAATGTATGATTATACTTATTGGTCTTCGCCATTAGAAAATCAAGCATTAAGTACTGTTTTTGCTGCAAATAATGCAAATTATATTTTTTCTTTTAATACTGCTAATTTTAGTGATGAACATAGTGGAAATTATCCTCAAGCTACAGGAACAGCAGACAGTTATGATGATAATGGTGATGATTGGCAACTTGAAAACGGTACAATGACCAAAGGGAAAGGATATATTGCCATGGGTGAAGGAGCAACTTTTCCTGTTACTCCTCCAACACTTACCACTACAACACAAAGCGTGATTTTCCAAAACGGAAAAGTAAACAACGGTTTAATCAATATAAATGTGGTAAAAGATTTGTATAATACAACAAATGGAAGTGGAAATTCCTACAATAAAAATGATAACTTGTTAGGAAATCCTTATCCAAGTGCAATCTCTGCAAGTCAGTTTTTAACTGAAAATGCTAATTTAGGTGGAACGCTTTATTTTTGGACACATGACACAGCTATTAGCACAGGAATTTCGGGACCAAATTATTATAATTTCACCAATGATGATTATGCAACATGGAACGGTTCTGGAGGAACTGCAGCTCATGCAGGAAGTCCTGTGCCAAATGGAAATATAGCTTCTGGTCAAGGTTTTTTTGTTACTGCTACAACAGCAGGACAAGTAAAATTTGATAATGATATGCGTGTGATAAGTAACAACAATTTGTTTTACAGACCTGCAAATAGAGTATGGTTAGATTTAACCAATTCAAACGGATTGTTTAGACAAATATTAATTGGCTTCTTTGATGATGCTACTGATGGTGAAGACAGATTGTATGATGGATTGCGTTTAGAAAATGGAACAAATTGGGACTTCTATTCCATATTAAACGGTCAAAAAATGGCAATTCAAGGCTTATCTACTTTTAGTGAGGATAAAGTCATTCCGTTAGGAGTAGAAATTATTCAAGCAGGAACTTTTGAAATAAGCATCGCTCAAACTGAAGCTGATTTAAATACAGCAACTATTTATTTAAAAGACAATCTTTTAAATATTACGCATGATTTAAAGCAATCTAGTTACCAAGTTGCTATAAATACTTTAGGGAATATTGACAATCGTTTTGAGTTGGTTTTTCAACGTGATGCACTTAACGTGGATGATAATATACTTGCTTCAAATTTAATCGTTTCAAATTACAATGAAAATCAAATTAAAATTGATGCCAATAAAACCATTTCAAACCTGAAAATTTACGATGTTTTAGGAAAAACACTTATCAATACAAAAGAGAATGATAAAACAATTATTTTGAACAGTCCTGTAAATACAGCAACTGTATTGTTTATTCAAACTACTTTTACTGATGGAACGGTTGCGGTAAAGAAATTTATTAATTTTTAATACCAATTCTATTTCAAAATGCGCTAAATAAATTATACTTTAGTACTAGAATTTCTTTGCGTATTTTTTCTTTGTGCTCTTTGCATGGAACATTTTATTTGTCGCAAAAAGCACAAAGTTAAAACTGAATATAAAAGTATGAATTAATCTACTTAGCTCTATAAATTTTTATTTAAAACCTATTAAGGTAGTGGTATTCTCTAATACGTTTTTAACAAACTTTTTATAGTCTTTATACTCATTTGGTAAAATATTAGTTTTATCAGTTTTTGCTTTAATTTTTACATCTAGCTGTGAATCTTGATTTTTAAGTTCATACGCTATGGTAAAATGATGCTTTTTATAAGACAAATCTACATTATCTGGAATTTCAATAAATTTATGATTATTTGTTAACTTAATGGTGTAATTAATTGAATATTCATCAATTGTTTCATATTTATGATAAACAATAGGATAATTACGCTCATCTAAATTTATAATATCATTTGTGTAAGGATTAGAAAGGATTGGTAACTTAAGTAATTTCATTTTACCAATTTTTTTAATTTCATCATTTACTTTAAACTTAACATTAAATATAACTTCTGAATCTTCTTTTATATTTTTTATTGTTTTATAATCAATAAGTGTTAAATCTAATTTTGACTTATCTTCATACAACTCTGTTAATTGTTTTTTTAATTCAATAATATTCTTTTTGTCTAATAATTCTCTGTAATAAGAATTTGAATTAAAAGAAATATTGTCAAAATCAAGTTTTAAATTATTCTTTTCATCAACTGTTAGATTAATATTTAATGTTCTTTTATTATTAGTTTTTACATTTTTATTTAATAAAAAGAGCGTATTAGTATTCAGATTTGAAGAATTGTAAGGTATATTTAAAGCTAAAGCATTAATTAATGATTTTGGAGTAGTATTAAAAGGTAAGTACTTGTTGGTTAATTCTATATAATTCTCTTTTCCATCAAGTTCAACTCTTACAATACAATGGTTAAAATCTGTACTTGGTAACACTAAAGCTTTTTGTCCTAAATCACTTGTTGATACTAAAACAAGATTTGTTTTTAATGCCGCTTTTTGTGCCAATGCTAAAAATAGTGTAGAAAAATCTTTACAATCACCTAATTTAGAGGTAATTGTTTTTGAAGGTTTTTGAGGAACAAAGCCACTTTGTTTAAAGTTTACAAAACTGTAAGTCAAATTATTCATCATATAATAATAAATCTTTTTTGCTCTTTGAGTTTCAGATAAATTTTTATAGCCATTAGGAAATAACTCATCAAATAAGTTATTTACCGTGCTATTGTATTTAATTTGCGTTCTTACTAAGTCTGAATACCAATTAGATATTTCACTCCAATCCTTAATTGTACTTAAATTTAAATTAGTTGCAACATCGCAATTTTCAGGCATATAGGTTTCATAACTAGGTGATACTTTGCTGTTAGTTTCTTGCCATTCATACAAATTTAATTTTCCTATTTTTTTCTTTTTAAGGATTAAATCTCCATTGGTAACTTTAGAATTTAGGGTTACTTCGTTTGGAAAAACCACACGATAAACAGTTTTAATGGTAGGGTAATAAGAACTAAATTGATAAGTATCATAATAATCTTTGTAAAACCTTCCAGTCTTATTACTGTGTGTATTGTAATCAATATAAACAACATCACCAATAGATAAATTATTAAATACAAAATTAGAGCCAGATCGTTCTGCAGGTACAATTTTACCATTTGGTTTAACAATTTCAGATTTATTAATTGTATAGCCATAACTCAAACCAAGATTGTATTCTTTAACTATTTCTATTCCTTTATCTGAAGTAATTTCGTAAATAAAAATTGTATGTGTTTTATTACCACCTTCTTTATATATTTGAATATCTTTTTCATCTAATAATACATTCAAACCATAGTTTACATCTGAATTCATTTTATTTCTATGAGATTCTATATATTTATATGGCTTCTCTAAAACAATCTTTTTTAAAGGGTCATCTTGATTTTCAAGATCTTGAATTCTTTTTCTTAATTTGGAATTTCCACTGTTATGCGTGTATGCTTTTTTAAACCATTTTAAAGCTTCTTTTTCTTTTTTAAGCTGCATTAAGGTTTCTCCTTTCAAATTCATAAAAGCAAACGAATAAGGGAAAATTTTAAAAGCTTTTTCAATGTATTTTAATGATTGTTTATAATCTTCATATTTGTTAAGTATATTCACAAGAGACTCTAACTGACTGATATCTTGAGGAAACTTATTTACAAAGTCTTTATATAAAGCAATAACCTTATCTTTTTTATTTAACTTTTTATAAGTGCTAATAAGACTATTATGAGCAGGATAACTAAAATACTCATTATTAACTTCGTTTTGAATACTTAATGACTTATCATTTTGATTAAAAGCTGTGCCATACAAAGATCCAAAAGTACTTATCAATTTTTGGTTTTTATTTTTTTTAGAGAGTTCATAAATTTCATCTAAAATCTTTTTAAAACCTTTTTTATCTTCTAATCTTATATATTTATAAAACTGTGTTGTTTCCTTAATTAATTTAGAATCTGTTGAATTAGCAATCTTTTCAAGCGTTTTATTCATTTCATCAATAGGTTCTTTAAACAATTCACTTGAATTAGAAATTTTATCAAAAAGAACAATAATATTATTTTCATCATCGTTTTTAATATTTTCTAAAATTTCTTTTGACTTGGTATAGTCTTTTTCAATATTATAGCATTCCATTAATAAAGACCGTAAAAAAGAGCTTTTTGGATATTTTTTGGTGTATTTCTCTATGATTTTTTTAGCTTGTTTTTCTTTACTATTTCTTAAATAAGTACTAATTAAAAGATAATCTCTAAACATTGTAGAATGAGAAGATAAATCTAGATTTTTAAAGAATTCTTCTATTTTATTAGGTAAAATTGAGGGATTTAATTCTGCTAAATTATTTTTGTTATACTCAGAAAAAACAGAAGTAAAGCCAAGTTTTTTAGGATTAAGTAATTCATTATTTTCATTAAAAACTCTTAAAATAAAATAGGAATATGCTTCATTAGTAGTTTTAATTAAAATTCTATTATTTCCTTTAGGCAAAGTAACTTTAATAGAATGTGCATCAAGCTCTGTTACGTGATCTTCTGTCTCTTCAAAAATAAGCGTATCATTTACCCATAATTTTGCGGCACGACCTATACCTAATTTAAAAATAAAGGTTTGTTCTTTGTCTAATTTTAAAAACGTTTGCATGTAGTTAACACCTGCTCCGTATTCAGAAAAGTTCCTCATGAATTGATAAGCAGCATATTGATTAAACGTTGGTGTAAACCAATTAATTTTGCCATTACTATTTGCATTAAAAGGCGTTGATGATGTTGCTATTTTTTCGGGAGGATATTCTGTATCCATACCACTTTTATTCAGATTTTCAAAAACACCGCAATATTGCCAATCTTTTATTCCCATGAGCAAAGCATCTTTCTCTTGAAGTTTGTCATAATTATTCAAATATCTTCCAACAATTCCTTCTAAGTAGGTTAAACCTGCTTTTACAGTAGTGTTTTTAATAGGTTGCTTTGCAAAGAAATTAACATTATCAATAATGTCTTTTTCAAAACTCTGCGATAAGTAATCTTTAAAAATATACTCTTTATTCCACAACGAAAACAAATAATAATCAAAGTTTTCTTTAGCTGAAAAACTTTCTAAAAAATCTTTGTCTTTAGTAAAAATACCACTTTTTGTTCTAACAATTTGCTTTAAAACAATTTGCTCCATAGTGGCTTTTTTTGTTTTAATGTTACTCACAAGCTTTAAGGCTGTTTGTCTGTCATTTTTCAATAAAGCATCCCAAATTTTTTGAGTGTCTTGTGCTTGAGTTAGCATAAACACAAAACTCAATAGCATAAAAATAGTTTGTTTTTTCATTTTAATTATAGTATTTCAACAAACAAACCATCATCGTTTTTAGTTACTTTGGCTAATTTATTTTTG
>CAZYKN010000070.1:0-8527 GCA_964648135.1 uncultured Flavobacteriaceae bacterium | reverse complement strand
GAAGGTTATCGTATTAAAAGGATAAATGGTATTCCTGTACGGAAAAATAATTCCGCTTTATATCAATACGAAAAAGATAAAAATGATAATGGAAATAGACCTGGAATTTATGTAGAAACCAAACATCCAAAAAGAAATATTGAAGCTGTTTTAGCGAATACCTTGACTAATTTAGGATGGAATATTAATAACAATCCTAAAGAAATTATCACAACTAAAGATAAGGTTGCAATTGCCAATTCTAAAGCAAGGATAATATTACAATCTTTTTCTCCTGAAAGTATCATTCAGTTAGATAAAGAATTGCCAAACATACCTAAATGTTTTCTTTTATGGAAACCTGATTTTAAAGGTGATGTGAAAGAAAATTACAAAAAAGCCATTGCACACGGAATTAAATATAACGTGCAAATTATAGGTTCAAGTATTGCAGGAAAACCAAACAATTACGATGAATTAACTGAAAAATGGATGGTAGATTTGGCACATAATGCAGAAATGATAGTGCATCCTTATACTTTTGATACTAAAGAGCAGTTTACTAAGTACGCTAAACTAGTTGATGGCGTTTTTACTAACAGAGCAGATTTGGCTTTAGAATATTTTAATAGAAATCCAATTTTACCTACCAAAGTTTTAAATAATTTAGGATATAAATAAGCCTTTTTCTTTACTAAATATTACTCACTTTAATCAATAATTTAATATGATAAATCCTATTTATTACCTTTATAAAATGAATTCATCCTTAAAAAAGGTTATTGAAGATAATATTGGATTTTACAAAAAACTCAATAAAAACGATAAACGTAAGTTTGAATATAGAATTTCAAGATTTATTAAAGCACATAAATTTATTGGTAGAGAAGAGGTTGTAATTACACCAGTTAAACAAGTAATTATTGCTTCTATTGCAGTAATGGTAACCTTTAGAATGCGTAATTATTTGTATGATCATTTTAAAAATATTATTGTTTATCCTGGAAATTATTTGTCTAATACAACACAGCATTATCATAAAGGAGAAACCAATCCAAGAGCACAGGCCATTGTTTTTTCATGGAAAGGTCTAGTTGATGGTATAAAAATTCCCAATGACAATCTTAATTTAGGAATACACGAATTTACACATGCTTTATATTTTAGTTTTTTACAACAATCTAGTTATGAAGCATCTCAATTTATAGATGATTATGATAAAATTTTGAATTATCTTAAAAATCCTATTCAGAAACAAAAATTGTTAGATGCAGTCTATTTTAGAGAGTACGCTTTTGAAAATCAGCATGAGTTTTTAGCCGTAATTACAGAGAATTATTTTGAAACACCAGCAGATTTTCATACCAAATTACCCAAGTTATTTCTTTTGGTGAATAGGTTGTATGGTATTTATTGATGAGGTTTTGGTAAAACCCTGCCAGCCTTAATATCCGTACGGATTTAAGGCTGGCAGGGTTGATATTAAGGCTGACAGGACTGAATAAAATAAAACTTATCGTGCAATATTCACAGAGCGTGTTTCACGAATAACCGTTACACGTACTTGACCTGGATAAGTCATATCATTTTGAATTTTTTGAGAGATATTAAAGGATAACTCACTTGCTTTAGTATCATCAACTTTTTTGCTTTCAACAATAACACGTAATTCTCTACCAGCTTGAATAGCGTAGGCCTTTTGAACTCCTGTAAAACCAAAGGCAATATCTTCTAAATCTTTTAATCTTTGAATGTACGAATCTAATACTTGTCTTCTTGCGCCTGGTCTTGCGCCAGAAATAGCATCACAAACCTGTACAATAGGAGATATTAATGAAGTCATTTCAATTTCATCGTGATGCGCTCCAATAGCGTTACAAACGTCTGCTTTTTCGCCATATTTTTTTGCCCATTCCATTCCTAGTAAAGCGTGTGGTAATTCACTTTCTGTTTCTGGCACTTTACCAATATCGTGTAAAAGTCCAGCACGTTTAGCAACTTTAGGGTTCAATCCAAGCTCTGATGCCATAAGAGCACAAAGGTTGGCAACTTCACGAGAGTGTTGCAGTAAATTTTGTCCGTAAGAAGAACGGTATTTCATTCTACCAATAACCTTAATCAGTTCTGGATGTAAACCGTGAATACCTAAATCAATTACGGTACGTTTACCAACATCAATCATTTCTTGTTCGATGGATTTCTTAGTTTTTGCAACAATTTCTTCAATACGTGCAGGATGAATTCTACCATCGGTAACTAATTTGTGTAAAGATAAACGAGCAATTTCTCTACGTACAGGATCAAAACACGATAGAATAATAGCTTCTGGAGTATCATCTACAATAATTTCTACACCAGTTGCAGCTTCTAAGGCTCTAATATTTCTACCTTCTCTACCTATAATTCGTCCTTTTACATCATCAGAATCTAGGTTGAAAACAGATACACAATTTTCTACGGTTTGCTCTACACCAACTCGTTGAATAGTTGATAAAACAATACGTCTAGCTTCTTGTTGAGCGGTTAATTTAGCTTCCTCAGTGGCTTCTTGAATAAATGCCATAGCATCTGTTTTAGCTTCGTCTTTAAGAGATTTAACTAATTCAGATTTTGCTTCTTCAGCAGATAAGCCAGAAATAACTTCTAACTGTTTAACTTGTTGTTTGTGTAGTTTTTCGGTTTCAGCTTTGCGTTTTTCTAAGAAAGATAATTTATAATCAAAGTCAGCTTCTTTTTCTTCAAGTGCAGCATTTAGTTTTTTATTTTTATCTAATTGTTGTGAAACTCTAGATTCTTTTTCACGAATTCTTTTTTCAGCTTCTAAAATTTTACTTTCACGTTTTTGCACGTGTTTTTCATGAGCTGCTTTTAATTCAATAAATTTTTCTTTAGACTGAATTATTTTTTCTTGTTTAATCCCTTCTGCTTCAATCTTCGCTTCTTTTAAAAATGTTTTTGCGTTAGATTGTGCTTCTTTAATTATTTTTGAAGCATTCTTTTTTGCTCTATTAATCATTTGAGAAGCGCTGCTTTTCTCTAAAAATTTGGCTATTAAAAAGCCAATTACTATTCCTATTATCGTACCTGCAATAGGTAACATTATTCCATCCATTGTCAATATATTTAGTTGGTTCTTTTGGTTAATACTACATTGTTTAAAGAGGATAAAGGTAAATAGAATACTATCTACAAATTACCATTTTTAATCAATTCAGTACAAGAACTTGATTATGCTATTTTTTATTTTTATAAATTAAAAAAGCCTACACTAGTAATGTTATTATAAACTCCTGAAAACAGGTATAGGACTAACAAGCTGATCAAAAATCCGTTTAAAACGGCACGATTTAACAACTTAGACTCATCCTTTCTAATTGAATAGTGTTGAGTTTATTAAACTAATAACTAATGTAGGCACATCTTTACTCTATAAAAGAGTATTTATTTTTTTTAAAGAACTTATTCCAAATGAGAATCTAAAAAACTATTTATTTCTTGTAATTTATTTTCTACATTTTTTAATCCTAACTCATCAGCCACTTTTTTTACTTCAACTTGCGATGCAAATTGTAGCGCGCACATAGCTAACACATCTTGTTTGTCTTGTACAGCGTAACTTTTTTCAAACTTACTAGATAAATCATTAATACGTTTAACGGCTTTTCTTACGCCTTCTTCTTCTTCAACTTTAATAGTTAAAGGGTAAATTCTATCACCAATGGTTACTCGTATTTTTAATTTTTCACTCATATTATCCTATTCACTTAGCTGTACTATACACTTATCAATCTCACGAATCAAGGTGTTCATCTTAATTTTTGTTAGGTGTTTATCTTCTTTGCTGCCTACAATTGCATTTGCAACTTTTAAAGACTGGTATTTATCTTCCAAATCTTTTAAGTACAAATTTTGTTGAGAAACTTTATCCAACAACAACGCTTCAGACTGCTTTAAACGTCTAATTTCGTCTTTGTATTGCTCTTGTTTTAATATGATGCGTGTTAACTTATCTTCCAATAAATCAACTATTTCTACAACTTTATTCATTATTTCAAAAAAGTATAAACTATTTTACAAATTTAGGAGAAGATTAGTTAAAAACCAAAAATATCTTTACTTATTATTTTATTTTTTAAAAACACTTTAAAATATATGTTTATTTTTGGCTTAGTTTTTGTAAATTTATCTTTTGTAAAATGTAATTAGGTTGAAATATTTAGACTCCTAAAAAGGATAATTATAATAACTATTTCTAATAAAAAAATAGAAGAGAATAGATGAATTTGAATATAAAAAAAATTGCTTTGCTAATTACGCTACTTTGTAGTGTTTCTCATTATTCACAACAGAATTATCCAACAAATTATTTTAGAAAACCATTAGATATACCTATAGTTTTAGCAGCTACTTTTGGTGAATTAAGAACACATCATTTTCATGCAGGAATAGATATTAAAACGCAAAAGCGAGAGGGTTTTGATGTTCTAGCTGCTGCGGATGGTTACGTATCTAGAATAAAAATTCAACATTGGGGTTATGGAAAGGCGTTGTACATTACACATCCAAACGGATATACAACCGTCTATGCGCATCTTCAAAAATTTTCTCATGAAATTGAAGAATATGTTAAACGCAATCAATACAATAAAGAGACTTATACTATTCAATTATTTCCACAAAAAAATCAGCTTAAAGTAAAAAAAGGACAAGTAGTTGCGTATAGTGGTGATACTGGAGGTTCAACAGCACCTCATTTACATTTTGAAATTAGAGATAGTAAAACCTTAAAGACAATTAATCCGTTGCTGTTTGGTATTGATGTTAAAGATACTAAAAAACCAAGTATTACAACCGCTTATGTGTATCCGTTAGATGATTTTGCACAAATAAATCAAGCTAATTTTAAGCAAAAATTACAGCTTACTTTACTGCCAAATGGCGATTTAAAAGCAGCTAAAATTTATGCTTCTGGTACGATTGGTTTTGGGGTAAAAACCTTTGACAGATTAGATGAAGCAATGAATAAAAACGGAATTTTTAAATTAGAACTTTTTGTAAATAAAGAACGAATTTACGAGCATCAACTAGAAAAATTCTCTTTTGCTGAAGGTAAATATGTTGATTTGTTAGTAGATTATGAACACAAATTTTATAAATGGGAGCGTATTCAGCAATGTTTTATCGTGCCTAATAATAAGCTGTCTATTTATAAAAATGTAGTTAATGGTGGTGATATTTTTATTCAAGATGGAATGAATTACACCATTGAAATTGTTGCATCAGATATTAAAGGAAATAAAACAACCCTTACCATTCCTGTTCAAGGAAAAGAGCAAGAAGTTGTATTTCAAAAACCAGAGAAAAAATATCCGTATCACTTTAAAAGAGCAGTGTTTAATAAAGTTTCTAAGGAAAATGTAACACTTGCTATTCCAAAATATACTTTTTATAAAGATGTGGATTTTAATTTTAACGTTAAAAACGGAATAGTAACTGTTCACAATAAATCTATTCCATTAAATAAATCGTTTACGCTATCCTTTAATGTTTCTGATTATCCTTTAAAAGAACAAAAAAAATTATTTATTGCAAGAGTGAATTCCAAAGGATACGTAACTTCGTATGCCAATACAAAACGCAAAGAAAATAAGTTATATACTGTTACAAATACTTTAGGAAAGTACAAATTAGCATCAGATACAAAGAAACCAACTATCCAATTAAAAAACTTTAAAAACGGACAATGGATTACCAATTATCGTTTTTTAAAAGTTAAAATTAAAGACGACTTAACAGGTGTTAAAAGTTATAAAGCATTTATTGATGGTCAGTGGATTCTCATGGAATATGAACCTAAAAAAGGATTGCTCACTTATGATTTTAACGATTTTAAATATCGTGCCTTACCCAAAAAAGCAAAACATCAATTAAAAATTGTAGTTTCTGACTATGTAAATAATACTAATACGTATATTGCGACGTTCTATAGAAAGAAGTAATTAACCAAAATCTTATTTTTTTGAAAACAAATTTTTTAGCCTTAGTATTTATTATATTTTCAGTTTCTTTTACATTTTCACAAACTGCTACCATTAAGGGAATTGTAAAAGATAAAAACAGTAAACCTATTGAGAATGTTAGTGTAAAAATAGGAAAATCAGGTACAACAACCAATCAGTTTGGAGAATATATATTAGAAGTAAAAGTACCTAAAAGCAAAAAAGTACTTATTACTTTTAGTCATGTTTCTTACAATTCGTATTCAAAAAGATTAAATGTTCGCAATAATGGAACATCTAGTTTTTCTCCAAAATTAAGTGTTAGAACGGAAAAAATAAACGACATTGTTATTGATGCTAAAAAGAAAAAAGAAGAGCGAAAACGTGCTGAAGGAACAGAAGTGTTAGACAATAAACAAATAGAAAACATTCCAACGGTAAATGATGGAGTATCGGATTTAATTAAAACCATTGGAACAGGCGTAAATAACAGTGGAGGAGGAGAAAGTTCAACCTATAATGTTCGTGGTGGAAATTACGATGAAAATCTAGTTTATGTAAACGGAATTGAAGTGTATCGTCCTTTTTTAGTACGTTCTGGTCAGCAAGAAGGATTGAGTTTTGTAAATAGTAATATGACTAAAAATGTGGAATTTTCCTCTGGAGGATTTCAAGCAAAATATGGCGATAAATTATCTTCTGTTTTAGATATTACGTATCGTAAACCTAAAGATTTTGGATTAAAAATTGACGCAAGTTTGTTTGGTGCTAGTGCAACGGTAGAAGGAACGATGTTAAAAGATAAAAAACTGTCTGCTATTTTGGGTGTTCGGTATAGAAATAACAGCCTTATTGTAAACTCTAAAGATGTTGAAAGTAATTATAAACCTAGTTTTACCGATGCTCAAACATATTTATCTTATAAAATTTCCAATAAATTATCCATTGATTTTTTAGGTAATTTTGCTATCAATAAATATGATTTTACGCCTTATTCTAGAGTAACGAATTTTAATTTCCCTAAAGTAAAAGCATTGGTTGTAAATTATCAAGGGAAAGAAGTAGATAAATACTTAACTATGTTTGGTGCTTTAAAATTTGATTATCAAGTAAATGATAAATTATCCCTAGATATAACAACTTCTAGTTACAATACCCAAGAAGAAGAACATTATGATATTAATGCTTTTTATAGTATTGGTGATGTAAATGCCGATTTTGGTTCAGATAATTTTGGTAATGTAGAATTTGCACAATCTATTGGTTCTCAATTAGATCATGCAAGAAACGATTTAGATGCTCTTATAAGCAACGTATCTGTAAAAGCCAAATATAAAGATGATGTAAAAAATACGTTTCTTGTTGGAATGAAATATCAAAAAGAAGATATAATTGATAGGATTATTGAATGGGAAGTCATCGATTCAGCTGGATTTTCAATACGACCTCCAGATTTAATTGGAAATGCTAATGATGAACCTTACCATCCTTATACAGGTCCAATAGAACCTTATACTAATATCCGTACCAAAAACCATATTAAAATAAATCGTTTTACTGCCTTTGCACAATGGAATAAGGAAGCTTATATAAATGACACGCAAATTTGGTTTAATGCAGGAGTGAGAACACAAACTTGGGTTGTTAACGGCACTATTGGAACCGATGCAATAACACCAAAAACTGTTTTTAGTCCAAGAGGGCAAATAGCCATAAAACCAGATTGGAAAAGAGATGTGTTATTGAGAATTTCTGGAGGATATTATCATCAACCACCTTTTTATAAAGAGTTAAGAGATCGTAACGGACAAGTAAATTCAAATGTTGGTGCACAACAAGCTATTCATTTTGTTATTGGAAGTGATTATAACTTTAAATTATGGGAGCGACCATTCAAATTAGTTACCGAAGCTTATTATAAAAAATTGACTGATGTTAATCCGTTTGCCATAGATAATGTGCAGATTCGTTATGCAGCAAAAAATAATGCTGAGGCTTATGCAGCAGGTTTAGATGCTCGTATTAGTGGAGAATTTGTGCCTGGAACGGAATCTTATTTTACTTTTGGATATTTAAAAACACAAGAAAATATTAATAATAAAGGGTATATTGACCGTCCAACAGATCAACGATTAAAATTTGCAGTGTTATTTCAAGATTATTTACCTATGAATAAAAATCTTAGAATGTATTTAAACATGGTTTATAATACAGGAGTTCCTGGAGGTTCTCCAAAATATGCAGATCCTTATATTTATCAAAATAGACTAAAAGACTATTTTAGGTCAGATATTGGTTTGAGTTTTATGTTTATTGATGCGCATAAAAAAGCCTCTAAAAAATGGTTGAAATCTTTTAAAGAATTGAGTTTAGGTTTTGAATTGTTTAATATGTTTGATGTTAAAAACACGATAACTAATACTTGGGTTAGAGATGTTTCTTATAAACGTTCTTATGCAATACCAAATTATTTGTCTGGAAGAATTGTAAATCTAAAATTGAGTATGAAGTTTTAGCGATTTGTGTTATTTTTAAAAGAGGGTTATTTT
>CAZYKN010000069.1:0-8629 GCA_964648135.1 uncultured Flavobacteriaceae bacterium | reverse complement strand
AAAAAAATATAAGTAAATTTTTTCTACTCTTTTGATAATGTCTTGCAAGGTTGTCAAAATATATACTCTATGTGAAGATGTTGGAGTAAGTACATAATTTTTTGATTCATCACTAAACAATCTAACACACAATAAATCCACAAACAATAAATCACTAAAAGAATTATTTTTTGTAAGTTTGCAGTCGCTATTTATTTAAAATTTTATAGCTAATTATACAAAAGAAACAAAATGAAAGATTTATTTGAAAGATTTAAAAAAGATAAAGGACCTTTAGGGAAATGGGCAAAACAAGCAGAAGGTTATTATGTTTTTCCAAAACTAGAAGGACCAATTTCTAATAGAATGACCTTTAACGGTCAAAAAGTAATTACTTGGAGTATTAATGATTATTTAGGTTTGGCTAACAGACCAGAAGTAATTAAAGCAGATGCAGATGCAGCTGCACAGTACGGAATGGCATATCCTATGGGAGCAAGAATGATGTCTGGTCATACAGAATTTCACGAGCAATTAGAACAAGAATGTGCTGAATTTGTAGGTAAAGAATCTGCTTATTTAGTAAATTTTGGTTATCAAGGAATGGTGTCTGCAATTGACGCATTGGTTTCTAAAAATGACGTGATTGTTTATGATATGGACTCTCATGCCTGTATTATTGATGGTGTGCGTTTGCATCACGGTAAACGATTTACTTACAAGCACAATGATATGGAAAGTTTAGAGCTCAACTTAAATCGTGCTACAAAAATTGCCAATGAAACCAATGGAGGAATATTAGTAATTTCTGAAGGTGTTTTTGGTATGCGTGGAGAACAAGGAAAACTAAAAGAAATTATTGCGCTAAAAGAAAAATATAATTTTAGAGTACTTATTGATGATGCACATGGTTTTGGAACACTAGGTGAAAACGGTAGAGGAACAGGTTTTGAACAAGGTGTTCAAGATGGAATAGACGTGTATTTTGCAACTTTTGCTAAATCTATGGCTGGAATTGGTGCTTTCTTTGCAGCTGATGCAGATATTATTAAATATTTACAATACAATATGCGTTCTCAAATGTTTGCAAAATCACTTCCAATGCCAATGGTAAAAGGAGCTTTAAAACGTTTAGACATGATTAGAACCATGCCAGAACTTAAAGATAAGCTTTGGACAATTACTAACGCATTACAATCTCAATTAAAAGAAAACGGATTTGATATTGGGAATACAAATACCTGTGTAACTCCTGTGTTTTTAGAAGGTGATGTGCCAGAAGCTATGGCTTTAGTGCATGATTTACGTGAAAACCATAAAGTGTTTTGCTCTATTGTAATTTATCCTGTAATTCCTAAAGGAATGATGATTTTACGTTTAATTCCAACAGCAAGTCATACGTTAAAAGATGTTGAGGAAACGATTGTTGCTTTTAGAGCGATGCGTGAAAACCTAGATAAAGGCTTGTATGCAAAAATTGGTGCTGCAATGATGAAATAAAAATATTTTTTGTACGTTTGTAACTTATGATTAATAACTATTTTTATAGCTAGAACCTTCAAGTGTAAAAACTTGAAGGTTTTTATTTTTTTGATATTTAATAATGGTTAATATTTTCTACACTTTTGTTTTTTAAAAATAAACATATCAACATAAATATTAAAATAATTATAACTATATATTTTATATGGTTTAGCATACAACAATCTTATTCTCAATATATTAATAAAGATGTAGTTACAAAACATATAAAAGTAAATCATAAAAAAGTAACCATAGATTCATTGAGTATTAGTCCGTATTATTTTAAAGTGTTTACTGCTTTTAATAAAGGAATTGATTTTTCAAATTATCAAGTTGATTTTTCTAAAGCAACATTAACATTTAATTCAGAGGAGTTTAACAACCAAATTATAACCGTAAAATACAAAGCTTTACCTCAATTTTTAACAAAAACTTATACAGAATTCAATAAAAATTTAATTGTAAAAAGAACAAAAAGAGAGCAATTAAAATTTTATGAACTCAACAATTCATCCGTAAAGACACAACAAACAAAAATTTTTAACGGATTAGAAACAACAGGATTTTTATCACGAGGTTTAACCATGGGAAACAATCAAGATGGTGTTGTAAATTCAGGTTTTAAATTGCAATTGAAGGGTAAATTGTCAAGTAAAATTAAAATTAATGCGAATATAACGGACAATACCATTCCGTTGACGGATAATGGTTACACACAACGCTTAAATGAGTACGATAGAATATTTGTTGAACTTTCAAGCAATAAATGGAAGCTTACAGGTGGTGATTTATTTTTAAACAATCAAAACTCATCTTACTTAAATTTTAATAAAAAAGTAGCTGGTTTAGGATTGGATGTGTTTTTAAAAAACAAAAAAAATCAATTTAATATTTATACTTCTGGAGCAATAGTAAAAGGTGCTTATAAGAAAGTGCAATTTAACGGACAAGAAGCCAATCAAGGTCCTTATAAATTATCAAATAGTTTAAATCAGTTTTTATTAATTATTGCAGGTAGTGAAACGGTTTACATTAACGGAATGCCTTTAGATAAATCCAATTACACCATTGATTACAGTGCTTCGGAAATTACATTTAACACTACATATCCCATTAATTCTGATATGAGAATAGCAGTAGAATTTCAAGCAAGCGAACAAAATTTTACACGTTTTGTAAGTTTCGATAAAGTGAATTATCAAACAAATAAATTGGCGGTTGCAATCAGTTTTTATTCAGAAACCGATTCTAAAAACAAAAGTTTACAGCAAGATTTAAGTGATGAGCAAATACAAACACTTTCATTAGCAGGAGATGACTTAAACCAAATGTACACTTTAAGTGCGATTAAAGAAAACTATATTGAAAATAAAATTCAGTATAAAAAAGTAAGCTTAAATGGAGTAGATGTGTTTGTTTTTTCTACCAATAATGAAGATGAGTTATATCAAGTAAAATTTACTTATGTTGGTGAAAATCAAGGTGATTATATAATAGAAACTGCCATAGCAACTGGTAATATATTTAAGTATATTCCACCTCAAAACGGAATAAAACAAGGTAATTACGAGCCTAAAATTTTATTACAAGCACCAAAAAAATTACAGATTACTACCTTTAAAGCAAAATATAATACGAATAAAACACAAATAAATACCGAAATTGCATTGAGCAATCATGATAATAATTTATTTTCTTCAATAAATGATGAAGATAATCAAGGGTTTGCTGGTTTGTTAAATTGGAATCAGTTGTTAATTGATAAAAAGTGGAAATTGAATAGTTCACTTTCTTTTGAATCGATTCAAAATCGGTTTCAACCTATTGAAAAGATTAAAGAAATTGAATTTGATAGAAGTTGGAATGTACAATCGCTTCATAAAAATCAGCAATTATTTAAAACAAAATTGAGTTATTCAAATACAGAAAAAGGGCAAATAACATACCAATTAGAGCAATTAAATTTTTCCAATTCATTTAATGGATTAAAGCATAGTTTACATTCAGATATCAATCTAAATAAAACAAATATACTTTTAAATTCAAGCGTGTTAAATAGTCAATCAACTATTGAGAATACACAGTTTTATCAATTAAATTCAGATATTAAACAGCAATTTAAGCACTTTTTATTTGGAGTGCATATTGCATCAGAAAAAAATGAAAGAAAAGATACAAATACACAAAAATTAAACGCTTTAAGTTTTAAAAATGATGAATACGGAACTTATATTCGCATAAAAGATTCGTTAAGAACTAAATTAGAAGTTGGTTACCAATTTAAAACTTCAGATAGTATTCAGAATTTCACTTTACAGCAAGTCAATAAATCTAATAATTACTATTTAAAATCGACTATCATTCAAAATAAAAAAGCAAATTTAGCAGTCTATGCAAATTACAGGCAATTTACCAATTCCTTTTTTAGCAAAGATAAATCCATCAACTCTAAAATTAATTATCGTCAACAATTAGCAGCTAATTTTATTCAATGGAATACTGTTTACGAAACAAGCTCAGGAACTATTCCGCAACAAGAATTTAATTATTTAGAAGTCGATTCGGGAAAAGGTTTTTACACTTGGAATGATTATAATCAAGATGGAATTCAAGATTTAGATGAATTTGAAATTGCCCAATTTCAAGACCAAGCAACTTATGTAAGGGTTTTATTGCCTTCAACTCAATTTTTACGAACAAACCAAACAAAATTTAACCAATCATTGACTATAAATCCTGCAAAGTGGAGTAGTAGTGGTGTAAAAGTATATAAATTATTCAGTCATTTTGTTAATCAAACTACGCTAAGTATTGATAATAAAAAATTAAAAGAAACCCATTTTCAATTCAATCCTTTTGAGGTGAATAAAAGCCTAGAATTGCAATCTAGTTTTAAGAATTATTTGTTTTTTAATAGAGGAAGGCAACATTATTCCATTACCTATAATTACCTAAAATCTAACAATAAAATGGTTTATGTAACAGGATTGCAGGAGAATAATTTAGAATCTAATCAGCTACAAGCTACACACAAAATAAATTCTTGGCTTGCGGATTTAAAAGTAATTTTTAATCACAATACAAGTACTTATGAAACCTATATTTCAAGAAATTTAGATCTAAAAACACAAAGTGTTGATGCAAAACTCTCCTATCTTTTTAACACAAATAAATCATCAATTGATGTGTTCTTTAATCTCAAAAATAAAAATAACAATTCGTTAATTAATGAACAATTAAAGTCAAATACCTATGGTATAGGAATTAAGCATCAAGGTAAAAAGGATTTTTCGTTAAACGCATCCTTTCAATATATTTTAAACACCTATAATGCTAATCAAAATTCACCAATTGCTTATCAGTTAATGGAAGGCTTACAAAATGGAAAAAACTATAAATGGAATGTGTATTTTCAAAAAAAAATTACTAATTATTTGAATATAAATTTGGTTTATGATGCTAGAAAATCCGATGTAGTGAAAACAATTCATACAGGAACTATTCAATTAAAGGCTTATTTTTAAAAAAAAATCAACGCTTTTAAAACAAAAGGATACGTTTATAAAACAACTGCTTTATAATTGACTTTCTTTTGTATATTTGTATCATAGTTTTTTACCAGATAAATTTGAGGGGATTTATCTATATAAATGCCCATTAGGATGCTAGTTTTAATGGGTTTCTTTTTTAAAATAATATGATGTTACTCTAATATAATATCCTCTCAGCTTTGTGGGCTTTGTGCTTTCTTGGTGGTTATAAAACAGATACTAGCTTTTAATATTAATGCCATTTCGTATAAATACTATAATAATCTAAGAAATCCTGTTTATAATACCAACGAAAATAAATTCAAAAAAAAAGTCTTTACAAAAATTGTAAAGACTTTTAGCTCCTCCTCTAAGACTCGAACTTAGGACCCTCTGATTAACAGTCAGATGCTCTAACCAACTGAGCTAAGGAGGAGTTTGAACTAAGCTATATTGCTTAGCGGTTGCAAATATAATAGCTTTTGTGATATCTGCAAACAAAAAATACCTTTTTTTTATACTTTTTTTTGAGCAAATTATTAATCAATTGAAAAATAAAAAGTTGACTAAAAAAATAGATTAATTATTCTTCCAGTATTTAGGATTTGCTTCTTTGGACACTTGTTTCCAATAGTCTGGTGTAACATAATGCTTGCCATCTAAAGTCTTTAAACGTCTTTCAAAAACCCAAATAGTAGGATTAAAAGTCATGTCTGTAACACCTAAATTATATAGTTGAGGTTCTTCTTCTGTTTTGCGTTTTAATTCGTCTATAACTGTTTCAAAGCCATTAAATGTTAACAATTCTTTTAAAAAATCTAAACGTTCTTTGTCTATTTTTTTTTCAATAAAAGTAACTCTTGTTTCTCCTATGGATCCAAAGGCGTGTTTTCCTGCTAAATTCATATTATCATTTATTTATTGATTCGGTAATTTGTTTATATGCTGGCTTAATTTACCATTTAAAATTTAACATTCAAAATTTATTTGAAAACAAAATTACTAATTTCATTTATATATTCGTAAAACGGACTGTATAATCCAATAACAACTATTCCTAATACAGCCATAACCAATCCTATTTTTACCATTGTTGTATTTTTATAAAACGGAATAGCATGATCACTTTTTCTTAAAAATAGGGCTCTAACAACTATTAAATAGTAGTATAAAGAGATGGTTACATTTGCAACGGCAATAAATACGAGTAAATAATAGCCTTTACTTGCTGCTGCAGTAAATAAGAAGAATTTTCCAAAAAATCCTGCTACTGGAGGTATTCCTGCTAAAGAGAATAAACCCATGAGCATCACCAAACTCAACATTGGGTTTGTTCTGTATAAACCTGTATAATCGGCTATATTTTCTTTTCCTGTTTTTGTTGAAATGGATTGAACCACACCAAAAGCTGCTAGATTTGAAAAAATGTAAATTGCTGCAAAATAAACAACTGTAGTAATTCCTAATTTAGAATTAGCAAGCATTCCTAAAAGAATAAATCCTGCTTGTGCAATAGAAGAAAACGCTAAAAATCGTTTGATGTTTTGTTGTCTTAAAGCAAACAAATTACCAACAACCATAGTGGCAATGGCAATACCATAAATAACATATTTCCATACATCGGCTAAAGCTTGAAAAACGGTAAATAGCACCATAATCATTACAAAGACTGCACTTGCTTTTGAAATGACCGATAAATAAGATGCTACACTAATAGGAGCTCCTTCATACGTATCTGCTGTCCAAAAATGGAAAGGTACTAAAGAGACTTTAAAAGCAATTCCAGCAAAGAAAAATAAAAATCCTAAGATAGATAGCGGTGAACTTTGAAGTGTTTGAGAAACTTCTGCAAAGTAGAGTGAGCCTGTTGTTGCATATAACATTGAAATTCCAAATAGCGAAACACCAGTTGCTAATGCAGCAGATAAAATAAATTTAATTCCAGCTTCGGCAGATTTTGCTTTATTTGTTTCATAGGCTACTAAGGCTGCATTTGGAATAGTGGCTAATTCAATTCCTATAAATAGCATTAAAAAATCACCTGCAGAAACCATATAATACATTCCTAACAAGGTTGAAAACAGTAAAATGTAAAATTCAGTTGATTTATTTTCTAGGCTTAATTTGTCCTTAATCCAATCATTTGCTTGTAATAAAACAATCAATACTCCTACGTTTAAAACGGATTTAAAAAAGGTTACTAACTGATTTGTTCTAAAACTTCCTCCAAATAATTCGCCTGTATCCACTTGAAAAAATCCAATAATAGTATGGAGTACAAACAAACCAATACCCAAATTAATCAATGTTTTTTTATTGGATATAAATATTTCACCAATCAATAATAACAGGATAACTGCTAGTAATGATATTTCGTTTCGCATTAGTAAAAAATTATCAATATTCATTTTTTTATATTTTGAATTTTAAACTTTGAATGTTGATTACTCAAACCATTCATCATTTTTATTTTTATGATTGACTTTCAAATTAAGCATTCAAAACTCATCATTTAAAATTTATTTATAACATTCTCGCAATAAAAGGTGCAATACTTTCTGTTATCATATCACTCAACCAAAGTGGAGCAACTCCCATTGCAATAATTGGTATTAGCAACAAGAAAATTCCTGTTTTTTCATACCAAGTGGCATCGGTTAGTAATTTGTGTTCTTCATTTTTAATTGTTCCCATTAACATAATTCCGACTACTCGTAAAATATATACAGCAGTTACCACAATAGCAGATACGGTAACAATAGATGCAATTCTATGAAAAGTATCTGGATGCTGAAAAGAGCCATCAAATATTTGCATTTCGGCAACAAATCCACTAAATCCAGGTAAACCTAATGATGCCAATCCTGCAATGACATAAATAACGGATATAAAAGGGATGATTTTTAATAATCCTCCTAATTTGGTTATATCTCTTGTGTGTGTTCTACCGTAAATCATCCCTATTAAGGCAAAGAAAAGCGCTGTCATAAATCCGTGTGATAAGGATTGCATGATAGCTCCATTCCAAGCGGTTTTATTCATCATTAATAAGGCAAAAAGTACCATTCCTAAATGTGAAACCGATGAATACGCATTAATATATTTTAAATCCGTTTGTTTAATTGCGGCTAAAGCACCATATAAAACACCAATAGATGCTAAAACGATAAAGAAATTTCCCCATTCTGCTGCGCCTTCAGGTAATAAAAACATAGCAACTCTAAAAATTCCGTAACCTCCTAATTTCATTAAAACTCCTGCGTGAAGCATAGAAACTGCTGTTGGAGCAGAGGCGTGACCATCTGGAGACCAAGTGTGAAACGGAAACATAGCACCAAGTACTCCAAAACCAATAAAAACAATGGGAAAGAATAATTTTTGTGCTTCTGGATCTATGTGTACTTTGGCAATATCTAAAATGTTATAGGTTAATGTTCCTCCATCAGCTCCAGCAGAATTAAAGTATATTCCTAAAATACCAACTAACAGTAGGGCAGAAGCACCCATTAACATTAAAGTTAGTTTCATTGCTGAATATTCTTTTGGACCTGTTCCCCAAATTCCGATAAGCAAAAACATTGGAATTACAGCTATTT
>CAZYKN010000068.1:7554-8640 GCA_964648135.1 uncultured Flavobacteriaceae bacterium | reverse complement strand
TTGGTTTATCTGCTGTACCAACTGCCATTAATTTACCACCTCTTGCTACTACTAAAGCAGAAGCGTTTGTATCATCACCTTCTTTACCTTTAATAATTGTTCCTGGTTGAATGGTTAAGGTTACTCCATTATTTACGATTAATTTACCTTGAATTTGATAAATTCTATCAGCTGTCCAAGTTTCATTTTGTGTTAATTCTCCTGTTTTTACTTCTGCAGAAGGTTGTTGAACTGGATCGTCATCATCACTTTTACAAGAGAAAAATAATGCAGCAACTATAATTGCTACAAATACTGTTTTTAAATCATTCATTTTTAACATTGTTTATTTATTTTAAATTTATACTGCAAATATATTGGCAGTAGTTAAAACTAATGTTAGTTAAAAATGAAGTAATTATTAATCTTTAAAATAATTACTTAACAATTTATTCATAAAGTGTTTTGCTAAATTATATCCAAACTTCCTTTACCTTCTCTAATAATGTGTATTTCATCTTTAGACAAATCAATAATAGTGGACGGATTATTATCACCATAACCACCATCAATCACTAAATCTACAATAGATTGCCATTTTTCATAGATAAGTTCTGGATCTGTGGTGTATTCTATAACCTCATCTTCATCATAAATTGAAGTAGAAACAATAGGATTACCCAATTTTGCAACAATTTCTCTAGCAATGTTGTTATCTGGAACTCTAATACCAACCGTTTTTTTCTTTTTAAAGACTTTTGGTAAATTATTATTTCCTTGTAATATAAAGGTATAAGCTCCTGGCAAGGCTCTTTTTAGCAGTTTAAATGTAGGATTGTCTATTTGCTTTACATAATCAGAAAGATTGCTAAGGTCTTTACAAACAAAAGAAAAATTTGCTTTTTCTAACTTTACTCCTTTAATTCTTGCAATTTTCTCTAGGGCTTTTGAGTTTGTAATATCGCAACCCAAACCATAAACGGTATCTGTTGGATAGATAATTAATCCGCCTTTTTTTAAAACAGCAACTACTTTATCTATTTCTTTTTCGTTTGGATTTTCTGGATAGATTTTAATAAATTGAGCCATGATAAATTATTCTTTTTA
>CAZYKN010000068.1:3407-7454 GCA_964648135.1 uncultured Flavobacteriaceae bacterium | reverse complement strand
TAATAAAAAAACTCGAAGTTTTCACTTCGAGTTTTATCATTAAATTTCTAAATCATCAATGATACTTTTCAGTTTTGATTTTAAATCTTCACCAGTATCAAAAACAAGTTGTTCATTGGTTGGAAAAGGCACTTCGTATTTATTTAACAATTCTAACTGATGTGCATCTAAGGCTCGTTTATCTCCATCTATTTCCCCAAAATCATTTACAAAAATGAACTCGCTTTCAAGCGGAAATGTTTCTAGTCTTCGCTCATTTTTATCTTTTAAAACAACCTCTCCAGCAATATGACAAGCTTTTTCTTGATGTATTGCATTAAAATTTGCCTTTACTTTAATAAACTTATCTACTTTTATAGCATTTCCTAAGCTATCTCTTACCACATGACCGTCATTTCCTAATAGGAATTCTTTACCGTCTTTAACTTGTTTTTCAACCAAAGTTTGTTTTTCTAACAATCTTTCTGGACTAATGTCTATTTGTTTAAACAACAAATTTAAGTGATAATTATAGTCAATTTTTTGATCTTCTTCTGCGTGAAAAACTGTCCAAAATTCATCTAAACCATAGGTGTCAAAATTTAACAAATCATTTTCCAATCTTCTTGGTATCATTTGGTTTGTTTGATTAACTAATGAAACTAACACAAAATTTGTTCCTTTAAAATGTGCTTCCTCTAAAAGATTATTAACATCTTTAAAATTAGGATTAATTTTATTGAGGTAAGACAAATCATCATAAGCTTTTCTAGCTGATTCAATGGTATTTTTATCTAATAAACTGATAGCATTTGCATATAAATAATCTGATAATGTAGCTTTTGAGTTGTTTATCTTATCTAAATAATCATCAAATTTAAAATTGGCATTTCTATTTTCGGCAATAATATTTAGAGGCAAGATTGGTTTTATCAACTCTTGTCTTTCATCTAAAGCAAGGTAGGTTTCATAAATTTGCTCAATGATAGCTGGATTTGAATCCTTTTCAAAACGCAACAAATCCTTTTTATCTCTTTGTACTGCTTTTTTATAAGCATCTTCTAAAAGTAAAATGTACTTTTGTTTTCTTTTACTTTCTTTGTTTTTACTCAGTTTTTTTACAGCTATTTCAATAGCATGGTCATAATCTCCCTTTGAAATAGTCTTTTCAACTTTTTTTGTACTATTACATCCTGTTAAAAGTACAAAACTTACGATAATTAATGTAATTTTCTTCATAATTCAGATATTTAGAGATTAATAAAAATCCATCAACTAAAAAATATAGTTAATGGATTATATATTATTCAATCACCGTGCCATTTTAATATTAATACTTATAATTTGCTAAGAATTGTTCAACTTTTAATTTGAATGTTTGTAATGCAAACTCATTAAACTTAGCATCTGGAGGAAATTGTTGCTTTTTATTTTTTAAGGCCTTATAATATTTTTCATCAATAGCTTTAGGCTCTCCTTTGTATGTTCCATAAACATTTTCTAATTTTGCTTCTCCTTGAATTGGATTTGGGTTAGAAACCGCATTTGTCTTTAAATTCTTCATGGTAACTTTTCCCTCTAAAGTTGTTGCTTTTGATTGTTTAAACAAAAGAACGGTAGCATATACTTTTTCCATTTTAGGTTTTTTAATTTCATTACCATCTTTATCTTTCATAATATTTCCTTTAGCATCTTTTTGATAAATCCATCCTGTTTGAATTTCTTTTTGTTGATCTACACGTTGTGATTCTTCTTTTAAAGGAATTGAAGTGAATTTATCTAAATAAATATCCGCTTGATAATTATAAGTAACCGAATAATCTCTTTTGCTGTGTAAAACAATCCATTTATTTTTAAAATCACCTGAACGTATTTTAGCAAAATCTTCCAAAACACTTAATGAAGTAGAATCTTTAAGCTGATTTGCAACGTTGTTATGTAATTTAACAAACACAAAATCTGATCCTCTTTTTTTAGTACTTGCTATTAACGCTCCTAAATCACTTCTATAATTAGGAGAAACATATTGTAAATCCTCTAAAATTTGCACCGCTTTACGAGCGTCTAATTTTGAGCCATACATTAATGGAGAGGCTTTAGCATACAGTTCATCTGCATACTTTTTTTTGGCATTTGCTATATCTTTTGTATAATCAGTAGTCGTAAAATTTACTTGTTTTCCTTCAAAATAAAGCGGTTCTAATAAGATAATTTCATCTTGACGAACATCTAAATTCATATAAGTATTATAAATTTCTTTTAAATTTTGAGGTTTTTGTTTTTTTAACTGATTTAATCTTGCTAAATCTCTTGTAGTTGCTTTTTCAAAAGCTTGTTTAAGTAGCGGAACTTGCTTTTCGTACTTCTTTTTATCTTTTGTAAGCTTTTCAACGGCAATATTAAAAGCCGAGTCGTAATCGCCATTTTCAATGGCATGTTGTGTTTTTTTTGTTCCGCTACATGAAGTTATTAAGCTAAGAACAAATAAAAATAGTGTAATTCTTTTCATAATTGTTGTTTTTTATTTTACAAAGATAATCATATTTTAATTAAATCTAAGTTTAATTTACCAACAAACAGGACAAACTCATACTTTTCTGTTTTAAATCTAGTTTGCCTTAATATTAGACTGTTTTGGTATTAGACCAATTCAACATTTTAATTACCTTTGCAAACTGATAATACAGCAATGAATACACAAAAAAAAGTAGCTTTTTACACCTTAGGATGCAAATTAAATTTCTCCGAAACTTCTACTATTGCTAGAAGTTTTGAAAAAGAAAATTTTAAACGAATAGACTTTGACCAAAAAGCCGACATCTATGTAATTAATACTTGTTCTGTTACCGAAAACGCAGACAAACGCTTTAAAACCATCGTTAAGAATGCTTTAAAACAAAATGAAGACGCATTTATTATAGCTATTGGTTGCTATGCGCAATTAAAACCTAAAGCTTTAGCTGATGTAAATGGAGTAGATTTAGTTTTAGGTGCAACCGAAAAATTTAAGGTTACGTCATACATCAATGATTTATCAAAAAACAATGTTGGTGAAGTCCATTCTTGTGATATTAACGAAGCAAATAACTACGAAAGTTCTTTTTCTTTTGGAGATAGAACACGTGCTTTTTTAAAAGTACAAGATGGTTGTGATTATAAATGTACCTATTGCACTATTCCGTTAGCAAGAGGTATTTCACGAAGTGACACCTTAGAAAACGTACTTAAAAACGCTGCTGAAATCGCTTCAAAAAACATCAAAGAAATTGTTTTAACTGGTGTAAATATAGGCGATTATGGTAAAGGAGAACTCGGTAATAAAAAACACGAACATACCTTTTATGAATTGGTAGAAAATCTCGATCAAGTTGAAGGGATAAACCGAATTAGAATTTCATCCATAGAACCTAATTTACTCACCGATGAAACCATCACTTTTGTATCAAAATCTAATAATTTTGTACCTCATTTTCATATTCCTCTACAAAGTGGAAGCGATACCTTACTTAAATTAATGAAGCGCAGATACCTTAGAGAAACCTATACAAACCGTGTAACTGCCATAAAAAACCAAATGCCAAATGCTTGTATTGGTGTAGATGTAATTGTTGGTTTTCCTGGTGAAACCGATGAATTATTCCTCGAAACATATAATTACCTAAATAAAATGGATATTTCCTATCTTCATGTATTTACCTATTCCGAAAGACCAAATACAGAAGCCATTGAAATGGATGGCGTTGTACCATTAAACATCCGCAAAAAACGAAGCAAAATGCTTAGAGGTTTATCCGTTAAAAAACGAAGAGCCTTTTATGAAACGCAATTAGGAAACAAATTAACCGTACTCTTTGAACAAGAAAATAAAAACGGATATATACAAGGTTTTACCGAAAATTACGTTAAAGTAAAAACACCTTTTAATCCAAAATTAGTCAATAACCTACAAAAAGTAAAACTATTAGAAATTGATGAAGATGGTTTGGTATTGGTTGAATTTGTATAGTATATCTAACCTTGCCAGCATTAATAATAACATACAGAACCCTGCCAGCGTTAGCAATAACA
>CAZYKN010000068.1:0-3307 GCA_964648135.1 uncultured Flavobacteriaceae bacterium | reverse complement strand
AATAACATACAGAACCCTGCCAGCGTTAGCAATAACACGGATATTAACGCTGGCAGGGTTAAAAAAATATTTTAAAATGAAACATCTACTCTACACTCTATTCTCAATACTTCTAATAACAACTCTTATTTCGTGTAAACAGGAACAAGCAAAGCAACAAAACAGTAAAATAGTAAAGCAACAAACCGTAAAATACGCCACAGGTTTTTCAATTGAAGAACATAAAGATTACAGCGTACTTATTATAAAATCACCTTTTGATACATCTGAAAAAAAATATACATTCATCAAACCCTTTAAAAAATATGCAGGAATAGAAAAATCTATTTTTTACCATCCAATAAATAAAATAGTGGTTACTTCAACCACACATATTCCTATGTTGGAATTGCTAAACGAAGAAACATCATTAGTTGGTTTTCCAAATACTAAATACATTTCGTCGCCAAAAACAAGAGCTTTAATAGAAAAAGGAGCAATTAAAGAATTAGGAAAAGAACAAAGTATCAATACCGAATTACTCTTAGAACTTCAACCAGAATTAGTTATTGGTTTTTCAATGAGTAGTAATAATAAAATGTTTACTAATATAGAAAAAGCAGGTATTCCTGTAATCATCAACAGCGATTGGCAAGAAAAAACGCCTCTTGGAAGAGCAGAATGGATTAAATTTTTTGGTGTACTTTACGGAAAAGAAAAACAAGCAGCACAAATTTTTAAAACCATTGAAAAACAATATTTAGAAGCTAAAGAAATTGCTAAAAATGCCAAAAATAGACCCAAAATTTTATCAGGAGCAATGTATCAAGACAAATGGAATTTACCAGCAGGACAAAGCTATGTTGCTCAATTTTTAAAAGATGCCAATGTAAATTATCCTTGGCAAAACAGCAAAGGCACAGGAAGTTTATCATTAAGTTTTGAAACCGTTTATGACAAAGCAAAAGACGCAGCTATATGGCTAAGTCCAAGTTTTTTTAACAGTTATCAACAATTAGCAGATGCCAATCCGCATTACACACAATTTGATGCTTTTAAAAATAAACATATCTATAATTTTGTGAATAAAAAAGGAGCAACTGGTGGTGTTTTATACTATGAACTCGCTCCTATTCAGCCACAAATTGTGCTAAAAGATATTATTAAAATAGTTCACCCAGAATTGTTACCAAACTACCAGCCTTTTTATTTAGAGGCACTAAATCCATAAAAATGAATGTAAATTATCTTCTTTACTCCTGTTCCATCTTTAATATAATATTAGTAATCTTTCATTTAAGTTTTTGGAAAGTTTTTAAATGGAAAGAAACTTTAGCAAAAGGGACAAAAGCTAATGCTGTTGCAACACAAATAATGAATATTCAGTTAATTATTTGGTTTGCTATCATGGCGTTTATTTATCTGTTTTATACAGATGAGCTTATACATACAAAATTAGGACATGCGCTATTAATAGGTTATGCGCTGTTTTGGATTATCCGTTTTATTCAACAATTTATCTTTTTAAAAATAAAAGGAAGTTTTGTCATTAAACTCACTATCCTTTTTTTAACAGGAGCAATAATTCATACGCTTCCATTATTTTTAATTTAACACTCAATACATGCTAAAAATTATAAAATATTATCTTAATTTTCTCTCTATAATCCATCCAAAATACGGAGGAAAAGTGGCAATACATTTTTTTCAAAAAGTACGATTACGAAAAATAAAACCTAAAGAATTGCCTTTTTATGAAAAAGTAAAAACAAATCAGTTAAAGGTAAAAAACGGCACAATAAATTACTATGAATTAGGCAACCCAAAAGGAAAAATCGTTTTTTTGGTTCACGGTTGGGATAGCAATGCTGGAAGCTTGTCTAATTTTGCTTTCGCATTAGCTAAACAATTTAGAGTAATTAGTTTAGACTTGCCTGCACATGCAAAATCAAGCGGAACACATACCAATTTATTTGATAGTAAAGACGCTTTAAAACGATTGATAAATCATATCAATCCGCAAGAGCCTTTTAATATTATTGGTCATTCTTTTGGAGCAGCAGTGTCGGTTTACGCTTTAGCGGAATTAAATCAACCTATCAACAAAATAGTCTTATTATCAGCCAATAACATTATGCGAATTATTTTTGATGACTACCAAAAACTCATCGGTTTTAACGATAAAATTTATGCTGAATTAGAAAAATGGGTAAAAATAACCATTGATGAAGAATTAGATAATTTAGTTTTAACCGATATATTAAAACAAATCCATTACAAAGAATTGCTGATTATTCATGATAAATATGACAAAGTACTTCCTTTTAAAAGTGCGTTAGAAATAAAAGAAGCTTTGCCAGAAACTACATTAATTCCGTTTGAAAAAATTGGGCATTACCGTATGTTATGGAATGAAGATGTTTTGGAGGAAACTTTACGCTTTTTAAATAAATTGTGAATACTGAATGTTTAAAAACAAATCAACATTTCAACATTAAAAAAAACCGTATCTTTGACAAAAACTAAAGAAAATGAAAATAGTCATTTTAGCTTACAACGGCATGACCTTATTAGATGCCATAGCACCTTATGAAGTACTAAGTAATTTACCAGAAGTAGAGCTCCTTTTTGTATCAAAAAAAAGAGGTGAAATAAAAGCTGATACTGGTTTTGCCACACTAAAAACTAAATACAATTTTAAAGATATTACCGAAGCAGATATATTAATAATTCCAGGTGCAACCATTGCATTTATTGATGTAATTAAAGATGAAAAAACGCTTCAATGGATAAAATTAATCGATGCCACAACCAAGTTTACAACAAGTGTTGGTACAGGTTCCATAATTTTAGCAAAAACAGGATTATTAGATGGTAAATTTGCGACTTCGCACTGGAAAACAATTCCTTTATTAAAAGAAGACAAAGCTATTTTTAAAGCAGACCGTGTGGTAAAAGATGACAAATTCATTACTTGTGCAGGAGCTTCTGCAGGTATTGATATGGCTTTTACACTTTGTGATGAATTGGTTGGTGAAGACCAAACAAGAGCCATTCAATTAGTCTTAGAATACGACCCTAAACCATTGTATCATTCAGGTAATATTGAAAATTGTGATGAAGAGGTAAAAAAAGATGCCAACAAAATAATAAAACGCAATACCAATAGGCAAATGGGTTTTTTAAAAAAACTGTCCAATAGAAAAGTCTTAAATAAAATTAAATAAAAACTATTTTAAGTTCGTTTCTTATTTTTAAGTTGTAAGTTTTCATATAAACTAGAAAAAAAAGTAAAAGACCACATTAAAACAGAAATAATCACTACAAA
>CAZYKN010000067.1:1741-8648 GCA_964648135.1 uncultured Flavobacteriaceae bacterium | reverse complement strand
GATAAAATTTCCTAGCAAGAAATTTTAATGAGGATTTCACTTTAAGGAAAGCCTTTTCGTTATCAGCGTTGGCGTCGCTCCAAGCGACACCGACGCTTATATCAAATTTTAACCAGTTTTTCACTCACACCGTGACTTTGAGTCACGGTGTGAGTTTTTTAGTGAGGGTTTCACTTTAAGTGAAGCCCTCACTTCTTCTTATCATCATCATCAGCGTTGGCGTCGCTTCAAGCGACACCGACGCTAAGGATGTTAAATTGTGTTTACTCAATCACAATAGGAATTCCGTTATAATAATCTAATACTTTAGATTTAAATACAAAATTGTATTTAGCGTTAATTACGGCTATTTTAGCGTTAAATAATCGGCTTTTTACTAAATCAAAGTCAAATGAATTCATTGCACCTAATTTATAACGTTCTTGTGAAATATTAAATGATTCTTGTTGTGCTTTAAGTGAACTTAATGAAGATTCGTATTGCTTTAAAGAGGCTTTGGCATCTAAGTAAGCTCTTTCAATAGTTTCACGTAATTTTAGTTTTTCGTCTATTAAATTTTGTTCAATAATTTCTTTGTTTATTTTTGCTTTGGCAATAGATGCTTTACGAGATTTTCCATCAAAAATGGTATAACGTGCAGAAATTCCTAAACTATGACCGTGATTATCGTTATATTGATTGTAGATTTTATCAAAAGCACCATCACCACTAAAATTATATCGGTAAGAAGTGTTTAAGCCATAATTCATACTCACACTTGGTTTTAAATTTGTTTTGGCTATTTTAATTCCTAAATCGGCATTTTCAATAGCTAAATTGGCTTTTTTAATTTCTGGTCTGTTTTCTATGGCTTTTTGGTAAATTCCGTTTGAATTGGCATACATTAAAACCGCTTTATCCAAATTTAAAGTTACATTTTGAATATCAAAATTATCTGAAGGAACTTGGATAAGTTGCGCTAAATTCAGTAAAGATAAATCTAAAGTATTTTCAGCTTGAGTAAGTTGCTCTTTATTGTTTGCCAATGTAGCTTGAATATCAAGTAAATCTGCTCTTGGATTAACGCCAGCGTCTATTAATTCTTGCATTTTATTTAACTGAATATTTGTAATAGCAATTTGTTCTTTAGCAATTTTTATATTTTCTTTTTGCAAGAGTGCATTCAGATAATAATTTGCAATTTGCAAGGCAATATTACTCTCTAAAACCTCTAAATCAATTTTTGAAATTTCTATGGTTTTATTGGCTTGATGTACCATTAATTTATTTCTTCCACCATTGTATAAATCAACCGATGCTGAAATTCCAAAATTATTGGAAGGGTTTACTCGTTTATACTTAGAATTTACACCCAAATTTTGAGAAGCATTTGCGCCAACCGTAGGAAGTAGTCTAGCTTTTGCAATGGTTACATCTTCATTGGAATATTTGGTGTTTAGTTGTGCTCTTTTAACCGAAATGTTATTTTCTAAAGCGTAATTAACACAGTCTTGTAAAGACCATTTTTTTTGAGAAAAACTTACAAAAACAGTAAAAAACACTAAGGTAATGGTGGTTATTATTCTAATCATGATATAAAATTTGTATTAGTATGACGAAAATATAGCATATTTGTTACAATATGATGTAAAATATCTAAAGCTTTATTACATTTGTAAAAATCATCCTCAATGAATCCCACACACCAACTCTTTTATCAATACACAGAATTTTTATTATCATTAGTTGGAGGTTTTGTATTATGGTCTATTTGGCAAACCATACAGCATAAATTTAAGCAAAAATTAGCTTCAGAAATTACGGTGAAAAGATTAGATAAAGGCTTGTTATTTATTAGTTTATCTATTTTTGTTTGGGCTATTTCTGCCTTATTAGGAATTGTATATCAGTATGATCAAGTAGATGAATGGATTAAAATTATAAGCTTGAACATGTTTTCTATACTTAACAGCTTGTTTTTAATTTTAGCCTTGTTTTACTTAGACAATTCGCCAAGTTATTTGTATAATAATAAGAAAAGCACCTTTAGAATCATCTTATTTTTCATAGTACTTTCCATTTTTTCTTTAGGAATTGCCTTGTTTTTTGGAGAAACTATTCAGCAATATGGATTTCGTTTAAATACCATTCCAGATTTAATATTATCCACTATTTTAGCTTGGTTTTTAATGGTTTCTTTGTACAGAACTTTTATAAATCGTGCTATGAAAACGGTTGCTTATATTTCGGTTATGAGTGTAGTGGTTTTGTATTTAACGCAACTATCCATCGTTTTTAATTTAGAGGAATACACGTTTAGTATTAATCTTATCAAGCTTTTAGCAAAAACTAGTTTAATCTATGTGTTTTTGGTTTTAGGGACGAGTTGGGCTTTAGAATTGGCACAATTACCAGAAGCAAAAACAATGAAAATAGTATTTTTAGATTGGAATAAAATTAGCATCACCATACCAACAAAAAATATCATCAATCAAGAAGTGAATTTTGGTAAAAAAACCACACAATTTAACAATCTGTTAAAATTTGCCATTAGAAGAAAATACGCACCAGAAAAACAAATGTGTATTGAAGTATATAATGGAGGCGAAATACTAAGTCAGACCTATCTTACCAGAATAATCGATAACATTAATGAGCTCTTAAACTTAGAAAACGAAGAAAAATTAAACCGAAACGACTTTTTTACCTTTATTGGTCAAGCAAAATACAGACTGCGTTTTTTACCTGAACATATTACCATACAAACTCAATTATTACAAGAGTTTATACAGAATTTAGACTTACCTATTTATAGCGAATTTAAGGAATAACAATTACTCACAAGTTAGAATTTTTACGTACATTTTGCTTCACTTTTAATATTTGTTTGTACTTTGCGGAGGATTAAAAATTTTAAAACAAAAATATATGTCAGCAACAACATTAAAACCACATCAAAAAGAGCTTTTTGGACATCCAATAGGTTTATACGTATTATTTTTTACCGAAATGTGGGAACGTTTCTCTTATTATGGAATGCGTGCTATATTGGTAATTTATATGATAGCTTTAGCAGGAGATAAAAATGGTCCTGGTCTTGGATGGACAGAAGTAGATGCCTTAAAATTATACGGTTGGTATGTTATGTTAGTTTATGTAATATCCATTCCTGGAGGTATTTTGGCAGATAAAGTGCTTGGACAGAAAAAAACGGTCATGCTAGGAGCTTTTATTTTGGTGTTAGGGCATGGAACTCTCGCAATAGATGCTCCTTGGGCATTTTTTACAGGATTAATCTTAATTATTCTAGGAGTTGGTTGTTTAAAACCTAATATTTCTACCATGGTTGGAGGCTTATATCCAAAGGGAGATATCCGTAGAGACAAAGGATTTTCTATTTTTTATATTGGTATTAATTTAGGTTCGTTATTGGCAACATCTATAATTGGAATTGTTGTTGCAAATTGGGGTTGGCATGCAGGTTTTGGACTTGCAGGTATCGCTATGCTTTTTGGACTATTAGTTTATATTTGGGGACAAAAATTTATTACACATGTTGGTAATAAACCAACAGTTCAAGAAAAAAAGGACGATATTTCTTTAGTAACTATTTTTTCTAACATTTTTAAATCACCTATACATCTTACAATTCTTATTGTTTTATTAGCATTATCTATTTATTCAGGTTTTACCTTTGAAGGTATTGACCATTGGGGTTTTGGAGCATTGTTTATCTTTTTATCTTTAGTTACAGGATTAATGATGATGATTTATCAAAGTTTAGAAACTAGAGTAGAAAAAGATAGAATGTTAGTTGTATTGCTTTCATTTTTAATTGTTATTATTTTTTGGGGAGCTTTTGAACAAGCAGGAGGCTTAATGAGTATTTATACAGAACAAAAAACAAATAGAATGCTCTTTGGTTACGAAATACCAACACCAATGTTTCAAGGCTTAAATGCAGGTTTTATTTTGATTTTTGCGGTAGCAGTTGCTAATTTTTGGGCAAAAAGAAAATTAAAAGGTAAAGAAGCATCTTCCTTATTTAAAATGGCAGTAGGTACTATGATTATGGGCTTTGGATTTGTATTTATGGTTTTTGCTGTAAAAGATTATGAAGCACATGGTAAATCAGCTATGATTTGGTTAGTGTTAGCTTATTTATTTCACACCATTGGTGAATTGAGTTCTTCACCTGTTTCACTCTCATTTGTTACCAAATTAGCACCTGTAAAATACGCATCATTAATGATGGGATTATACTTTGCTGCTACAGGATTAGGTGGAAAAGTAGCAGGATTATTAGGAGAATTTTCTAAAGAAGCAGGAGATTTTAATATTTTTGCAGGAATAACTATTTTTACCATAATCTTTGGTTTATTAGTCATCGCACTACTAAAACCATTAAAACGATTAACCCACGGAGCCGAAGATGACGAACACGATATGCACGATGAAGCCGAAGGTTTTGAATTAGCAGATAATTAGAAAAACAATAACAATCCTTAGCATTTTAATAAATGTTAAGGATTAATTTTTAATATAAATTTATTTACAATGAGTACAGAAAAACAAGATTTAGGATTTGTAGGAATGTTAAAATCATTTACTAAACCATTTTGGTTAGCAAGTGTAATGGAATTATTTGAGCGTTGGGCTTGGTATGGTTTATTTGCTGTATTGGCTTTATATCTAACTGGTTCTACGGATAAGGGTGCTTTAGGTTTTACCCATATTGAACGAGGTGAAATCATGTCTTATGTAACTTTTATTTTATATTTATTACCTATCGTAACAGGAGCAATTTCTGATAAAATAGGTTATAAATTATCACTTATAATTGCTTACTCTTTATTGGCTGTTGGTTATTATTTTATGGGAGAGGTTACTTCATATACAGCAGTATTTTTAATGTTTTTGGTTGTTGCCGTTGGTGCTGCAATGTTTAAACCAGTTGCTTCGGCAATTGTAACAAAATCTACTGACAAAAGAAACTCTTCTTTTGGTTTTGGAGTTTTTTATATGATGGTAAATATTGGTGGATTTTTTGGACCTTTATTCTCATCTAAATTAAGAAATGAGTATGGATGGAAAATCGTTTTTATTATGGCAACTGTTGCTATTTTAATAAACTTAGTCATTGTAATATTCTTTTTTAAAGAACCAAATAGAGAAAAGACAGAGGAAACTCTTGGCGAAACAATAACTAAATCTCTTAGAAATATTTGGGAAGCATTGTCTGATATGAAATTAACCATGCTTTTGTTAATTATGGTTGGTTTTTGGTTAATGTTTAATCAATTATTTTATACATTACCTGTATTTATTGAGGAATGGATTAACACAAAGCCAGTTTATGATTTATTTCATAAAATACTTCCTCCAATTGCAGAATTTTTGAAAAATGATGAAGGAGCAATAAACCCTGAAATGATTGTTAATTTAGATGCCTTTTTCATTATTATTCTTCAAATGGGTATTTCTATGATTATTTTAAAATGGAAACCTATTAGCGCAATGATGACAGGTATTTTCATCGCTATTATAGGTATTGCATTATCATTTTACACAAATAATTCTTTATTTACTGTTTTAGGTATATTAATTTTTGCTATTGGTGAAATGACTTCAAATCCAAAATTTTCTGATTATATCGCAAAAATTTCACCAAAAGGAAAAGAGGCACTATACATGGGAACATACTTTTTACCTATTGCACTTGCAAACCTTTTAACTAAATGGATAACAGGTGATTTATATGAGAAATATTCAGATAAAGTTGCTTTAATTCGTAGAGAATTAGTTACAAAAAATATAGAATTACCAGAAATTGTTAAAGGAACTTACTCTAAAACGGATTTTTATAATGAAGCTGCTAACAAATTACAAATGACTCAAGAGCAGATGACAACTCATATTTGGAATACTTATCATCCAGGAAACATTTGGTATGTAATTGCAGGAATAGGAGTATTGACGATTGTTGGTTTATTAGTTTATAATTCTATTATTGGTAAAGAAACAAAAGATTAAAAATAGTTTTATTTCTAAAAAAGCATCTAATTAAAATTAGATGCTTTTTTGTATATTGCAAACTTTAACCAAAAAACATTTATTTATGAGTACAGCATCAACAGATAATTTTTTTAAAAATACCGTTTTAGGACATCCAGCAGGATTGTTTGTCTTGTTTTTTACCGAAATGTGGGAGCGTTTTTCGTATTACGGAATGCGAGTTTTACTAGTATTATTCTTAACCTCAAGCATGACAGGTTTTAATCCTGGTTGGCATTGGGATAGAAAAGCGGCTTTAGCACTCTTTGGAACGTATGCTTCATTAGTTTACATTACACCCATAATTGGTGGTTGGCTTGCCGATAATAAATTAGGCTACAAAATGGCAGTGGTTTATGGAGCTATAATTATGACTTTAGGTCATTTATTTATGTCTTTTGAAACAGAATTTTTTCTTTATTTAGGTTTGTTGTGTTTAATTTTAGGAAATGGTTTGTTTAAGCCTAATATGACTTCCATTATATCTCACATGTACAAACATCATCCAGAAAAAAAAGATGGTGCATTTACACTCTTTTATATGGGAGTTAATGCAGGTGCTTTTTTAGGAATTCTACTTTGTGGTACTGTTGGAGAAAAATACAGTTGGTCTTATGGTTTTGGTTTAGCAGGAATTTTTATGTTTTTAGGAATGTTACAATTTTACTTTGCACAACCTTTATTTGAAGGAATTGGTGATAAACCAAGTCAAGAAGAAAAATCAGATGAAGAGATACAAGCCGTTTTAGAAGAAGGAGAAACTGGTTTAAACTATTTTACTTCTTTAGACAAAATATTAATGTATGTAAGTGGAATTTTAGGTGTTTTATACTTAATAAATGACCCATTATATGAAATTACTAAAATGAAAGGA
>CAZYKN010000067.1:0-1641 GCA_964648135.1 uncultured Flavobacteriaceae bacterium | reverse complement strand
TCAGGTCAAAATATAGCTATATTAATTGGATTGATTTCCTTTTTATACCTATTAGTTACTCGTATTGCACGATATTCTCATGTAGTACGTGATAGAATGATTGCCGTTGCTATTTTTGCTTTCTTTACCGTGTTCTTTTGGGCTTCGTTTGAGCAAGCAGGAGGCTCTATGAATATTTTTGCAAAAGATTATACCAACCGTATGCTTGAAGGAGGAGCAGCTATGACTTTTAAAATTGTAAACACCTTAATTTATATTATTCCATTAGCTATTATTTCTTGGGTATTGATTAAATTAGTTGTTAATTCGTATGCTAGAATTCCTGTTTCTAATACTATTTTAGCATCTAGTTTTATCATTATTTGGGGAATTGTATTGTATTTACTTTATCAAGAATTTATTGTAGATAAAGCTGAGATACCTGCATCGTGGTTTAATATATTAAATTCCTTATTTATCATTGCCTTTGCACCATTTTTTACTAAGTGGTGGGAAAGTAAATATAATCCGTCTGCTGCCGTTAAATACGGGTTAGGATTGATTTTGTTAGGTTTGGGTTTTGGTGTTTTAGCCTTTGGTTCTAAAGACATTCCACAAGGAGCAATGACTGCTGCTGTAAGTATTATTTTCTTAGTATTTGCTTATTTATTCCATACTTTAGGTGAATTGTGTTTATCACCTGTAGGTTTATCTTATGTTTCTAAACTCGTTCCAGGAAGAATGATAGCAATGATGTTTGGTGTGTGGTATATAGCAGTAGCAATTGGTAACAAATTAGCTGGTAAAATGGGAGGAATGATTGATGAAATTACCAAAGAATATTCTATGAGTACGTTCTTTTTAATATTTACTTTTATTCCTGTAGGTGTTGGTTTATTAGCAATGGCAATTAGTCCCTTACTCAAAAAATTAATGCATGGTGTAAGATAGTTTGTGTCTATTAAAAAATAAAAGCTGTTTTGTTAAAAACAGCTTTGATTTTTAGTAATAATATTTAATAACTTAATTTTTTTGTAATTTCGGCACATAAATTGCGACTAAGTAAAAGAACTAAAAATATAAAGATGAAGAAAGTATTAGTAATTGTATTGTTTATTACCTCAGTAACCGTTTTTTCACAAGATTTAAAATGGCATACAGATTTTTCTGAAGCTGCCAAAATATCTAAAAAAACCAAAAAACCTATTTTAGCCAATTTTACAGGAAGTGATTGGTGTGGATGGTGTAAAGTACTTAAAAGAGAAGTTTTTGAAACACCAGAATTTAAAAAATGGGCAAAAAAGCACGTAGTATTATTAGAAGTAGATTTTCCAAGACGAACTAAAATAGCACCAGAATTAAAAAAACAAAACTACGCTTTACAAAGAGCTTTTGGCGTTAGAGGTTATCCAACAGTTTGGATGTTTAAAGTAGGTGATGGTAAAGATCCTAAAAAAGACATTACACCTTTAGGCAAAACAGGCTATGTGAGAGGTGGAGCTAAAAAATGGATTGCTACTATTGCAAAATATTTACCTTAGTTAAAAAAAATTATTGAATTTAGGTTACAGTCAAGGTTTCACTTTAAGTGAAGCCCTGACTAAAAATATTAAGTTTGCTCTAATTTTTAGTGATACTATGACTCAAAGTCATAGTATCACT
>CAZYKN010000066.1:1448-8656 GCA_964648135.1 uncultured Flavobacteriaceae bacterium | reverse complement strand
CTGGAGGATCTGATCCTTATGATGCAGGTTCAACAGTTTCTGTAGAAGAATTAGAAGCTGTTGGTTTTGAATATTATCCAAACCCTGTAAACAGTAATTTAACTGTAAAAGCAAACGAAAATATTACAAGTATTGCTATCTTTAATATGCTAGGTCAACAAGTTAAACAAGTTAATCCTTCTAGCTTAAATGCTCAGATAGATATGACTTCTTTAGCTAACGGTACTTACTTTATTAAAGCTACAGTTGGTGAAAAAGTTGGAACTTTTAAAATTATTAAAAAATAATTAAAAAGTTTAATCTTTAATTAAAAGAAGACTGCCTTAATTGGCAGTCTTTTTTTTTATACATTTGTTTTCTAAAACAAACACTTTTGAACTATTATAGTAACGGAAAATTACTCATTACTGCTGAATATTTAGTGCTTGATGGTGCAACTGCTCTCGCACTACCAACAAAATATGGACAAAATTTATCCGTTACTCCACAAATACCAAAAAACAATAAACTTACATGGAAAAGTTATAACCATAACAATATTATATGGTTTGAGTGCACGATAAATTATAAATTATTGAAAGTGCTTTCAACTTCAGATAAAGCTGTTGCAAATACTTTAATCTCCATTTTAAAAGAAGCCCAAAAATTAAATCCATCTTTCTTAAAACAAAATGAGAATTATTTAATTAACACTACACTAAACTTTCCTAAAAATTGGGGTTTAGGTACATCATCTACACTAATCAACAATATAGCACAATGGGCAAAAGTAAATGCTTTTACTTTGCAATTTAAAATTTTTGGTGGTTCTGCTTATGATATTGCCTGTGCTCAAAACAATACACCTATCCTATATCAATTAAAGGATAATAGCCCTTTAGTTAAACACGTAGTATTCAACCCGAATTTTAAAGAAAATCTCTTTTTTGTTTACCTCAATCAAAAACAGAATAGCAGAGAGGCTATAAAGCACTATCTAAAATTAAATAAAAGTAAAACGTTATATCTTGATGAAATATCTAAAATTACCAAAGCACTACTTCAAACAACTAAACTAACTGAATTTCAATATTTAATAAAAAAACATGAAGGAATTATTGCCAAAGTCCTAAATATAAAACCCATTCAAGAACGGTTATTTAATGATTATAACGGACAAATAAAAAGTCTTGGAGCTTGGGGTGGCGATTTTATTTTAGCTATTGGTGATGAAAATACTATTCAATATTTTAAAAATAAAGGATACGATACCATTATTCCTTATCATAAAATGATATTAAAATAAAACCCACCAATCAAATAAATGATTGGTGGGAAAATTGCTATGAAAAAGAAAAAGTGTTAAACCTCTTACGACGTCCAACGGTGCAAAGATATTCCTTTTTATGAAATAGAAAAGAAAAAATGTATTATATTTTTAAAATTTAACATTTTTTTACATATTCTTTATAAAAATGGCTGATTTTATAACAATTAGTTAACTAATTTCCATGCCGTTTGATACATTTTCTTTTTCTGGTTCAATAAATGATAATTTACCATTTGATGTTTCTGTCATTAAAATCATTCCGTTACTTTCTACACCTCTTATTTTTCTTGGAGCTAAATTCGTTAAAACGGTAACTTTTTGTCCGATGATTTTTTCTGGATCAAAACTTTCAGCAATTCCGCTTACAATGGTTCTAATATCTACACCAACATCTACTTTTAATTTTAAAAGTTTCTTTGTTTTAGCAATCTTTTCGGCTTCTAAAATAGTTCCAACTCTTATATCTAATTTGGTAAAATCTTCAAAATCTATGGTTTCTTTTTGAGGTTCTAAGGTTTTATTTTCTTGCTCGTTTGCTATTTTTGTTGCAGCTAATTTATCAAGTTGTTTTTGAATTTCTGCATCATCAATTTTAGCAAATAACAATTCAGCTTTAGCAATATGGTGATTGGGATTTAATAATACATTAACCGATAAAATATCATTCCATGTTAAATCATCAGAAACATTTAAAATTGTTTTTAGTTTTTTAGATGAAAAAGGTAAAAATGGTTCAGATAAAACAGATAATGCTCTGGCAACTTGTAACGCAATATACATAATAGTTTTAGTGCGTTCTTCATCAACTTTTACTACTTTCCATGGTTCTTCATCGGCAAGATATTTATTTCCTAGTCTTGCTAAATTCATTAATTCTCCTAAAGCTTCTCTAAAACGGTATTTTTCAATAGAACTACCAATAATATTTGGATATTTTTTTATTTGTTCGAGCACCTCTAAATCCACATCTTTTAATTCGTTTGGAGCAGGAACAATTCCGTTATAATATTTATTAGTTAAAACAACTACACGATTAATAAAATTTCCAAAAATAGCAACCAATTCGTTATTGTTTCTCGCTTGAAAATCTTTCCAAGTAAAATTATTATCTTTTGCTTCTGGTGCATTTGCTGTTAAAGTATATCGCAAAACATCTTGTTGATTAGGAAAATCTTCTAAGTATTCGTGCAACCAAACTGCCCAATTTTTAGAAGTGGAGATTTTATGATCTTCTAAATTTAAAAATTCATTTGCAGGCACATTTTCTGGTACAATATAACTTCCTTCGGCTTTCAACATTGCAGGAAAAATAATACAGTGAAAAACAATATTGTCTTTACCAATAAAATGGACTAATTGCGTGTCTTTATCTTTCCAATAAGGTTCCCAATCTTTATTATTTTTAGTTGCCCATTCTTTGGTTGAAGAAATATATCCAATAGGTGCGTCAAACCATACATACAACACTTTACCTTCTGCTCCTTTAACAGGAACAGGAATTCCCCAATCCAAATCACGTGTTACAGCTCTTGGTCTTAAACCATCATCTAACCAGGATTTTACCTGACCTCTAACATTTGGTTTCCAATCTTTTTCATGACCAACTACAATCCACTCTCTTAACCATTTTTCATATTCATTTAAAGGTAAATACCAGTGTTTGGTTTCTTTTAAAGAAGGAATATTTCCAGTGATGGCAGATTTTGGATTGATTAAATCCGTTGCATTATGACTTGTTCCACATTTTTCACATTGATCACCGTAACTCTCTTCATTTCCACATTTAGGACAAGTACCAACAACAAAACGATCTGCCAAAAACTGATTTGCTTCAGCATCATATAATTGCATATTGGTTTCTTCTATAAATTTACCATCATCGTAGAGTTTTTTAAAAAATTCTGATGCTGTTTGGTGATGAATTTTAGCTGATGTTCTTGAATAGTTATCAAATGAAATTCCAAAATCATTAAACGATGTTTTGATGATATTATGGTATTTATCGACTACTTGCTGTGGTGTAATTCCTTCTTTTTTTGCTCTTATAGTAATAGGAACTCCGTGTTCATCACTTCCGCAAACAAAAAGCACCTCTTTCTTTTTTGCTCGTAAATATCTTGCATATATATCTGCTGGAACATAAACTCCTGCTAAATGACCTATATGAACAGGTCCGTTTGTATAAGGCAAAGCAGCAGTAATGGTGTGTCTTTTTGGGTTTTTCATCATGAAATATATTCTAATTTAAGATTGCAAAGATACGAAAATAAAAATCTCATTATGCTTTTATACAATCAAGCTACAAAATTTGTATATCTTTACATCTTAAACTAAAAAATCATGTACAAACTACCTATCATTTTATTTGCAAGTATCTTCTTATTCACGGCTTGCAATGATGAAACTAAAAAGCAAACTGTTAAAAAAATGACAACAAATCCGTTACTAGCAACATGGGATACACCTTTTGGTGTTCCTCCTTTTGACAAAATTAAAAGTGAAGATTACTTACCTGCATTACGTCAAGCAATTAAAAATCATCAAGTTGAAATTGCTTCAATTATTAACAATAAGGAAAAACCTACTTTTAAAAACACGATTGAAGCTTTAGAATTAAGTGGTGCTGATATTAAAAAAATAAATTTGGTTTTTGATGCTGTAGAATCTGCCAATACAGATGATATACTCAAGGAAACCGCAAAAAAAATTGGTCCAGAATTAACAGCTCATTTTGATGAAATTCAGTTAAATACTGATTTATTTAAACGAATTAAATCCGTTTATAACGAAAAAGAAAATTTAAAGCTAAGTGCTGAAGAACTCCATTTACTAAACGAAACCTATAAAAAATACATTCAAGCAGGAGTAAATGTTCAAGGAAAAGCAAAAGAGCGTTTAAAAGAAATCAATAAACGGTTGTCTGCTTTATCTATTCAGTTTAATGATAATTTATTAGATGAAACCAATAGTTTTGAAGCATACACAAACAAGAAAGAAGATTTAGGTACTTTACCTGAAAGCTTAGTTGCATTAGCTGCTGATGAAGCCAAAAAACGTGGTCATAAAGAAGGTTGGTCATTTACTTTACAAAGACCAAGTATTAATCCGTTTTTAGAAAATTCGCCTAATCGTGAAATGCGAGAAAAACTGTTTCAAGGCTATGCTTTAAGAGGAAATAATAACAATGATAAAGACAACAAAGCCATTGTAAAAGAAACCGTTTCACTAAGATTAGAAAAAGCAAAACTTTTAGGTTATAAAACTTGGGCTGATAAAGTTTTAGTAAATAGAATGGCAGAAAAACCAGAAAACATTTATCAGTTAATGGATAAATTATGGCCAAACGCACTAAAAATGGCTCAACATGATAGAGATACTTTTGCAAAAATGATGAAAAGCGAAGGAATTAATGACGTGTTTAGAGGAAGTGATTGGCGATATTATGTAGCCAAAGTAAGAGCAAAAAAATATAATTTTAACGATGAGGAAACTAGACCTTATTTTGAGTTTAATAATGTAAGAAACGGTGCTTTTAATTTAGCTAAAGAATTGTTTAATTTAGATTTCAAACAATTAAGTAATATTCCTACTTGGCATAAGGACCAACAGGTTTTTGAAGTATTAGAAAACGGTGAACATATTGGTATTATTTATATGGATTTCTTTGCTCGTGAAAGCAAACGTGGTGGTGCTTGGATGAATGAAATGCGCATGCAATCTAATGTAAACGGACATTTTGTAACACCTATTGTAACCAATAATTTTAATTTTCCAGCACCAAGTGGTGATAAACCTTCGTTATTATCTTTTAGAGAAGCACAAACGGTTTTTCATGAATTTGGTCATGGGTTGCACGGATTATTATCTAATGTAAAATACGCCTCACTATCTGGTACAAATGTACCTCGTGATTTTGTAGAATTTCCTTCTCAAGTTATGGAAAATTGGATGAGTGAACCACGAGTTTTAGCAACTTATGCCAAACATTATAAAACAGGAAAAGTTATTCCAGAAAGTTTAATTAAAAAGATGAACGATGCCAATAGTTTTGATGAAGGCTTTAGAACGGTGGAATATATGGCAGCAACTTATTTAGATTTGAATTGGCATACTTTAACAAATACCGATAATATTAAGGTAAACACGTTTGAAAAAAAGGCAATGGATAACATTGGCTTGATTAAAGAAATCCTACCTAGATACCGTAGTACGTATTATTCACATATTTTTTCTGGAGGATATTCTGCTGGTTATTACAGCTACTTATGGTCTGAAGTTTTAGATGCAGATACTTTTAATGAGTTTAAAAAAACAGGAGATATTTTTGATAAAACTTTGGCAAAAAAATATCGTAAAATGTTGGCTTCTGGTGGTTCTAAACCTGCAATGGAATTGTATAAAGAATTTTTAGGTAGAGCTCCAAAAATTGAGCCTTTATTGGTTAAAAAAGGGTTTGTAGGAAAGTAAATAATTTTATCACAAATTTAAATATAAAAGTCAGGGTTTCACTCTAAGTGAAGCCCTGACTAATATAGATTTTTATGATATAAAATAGCCTTTTAGCCTTTATATCAAGTGAAAAATTTTAACAAAATTCTTCAAAAGCACCAACTAAATTGGCTGCAATTGCTTCTGCACTTCTTCCTTCAATATGGTGTCTTTCTAAAATATGGACTAAATTTCCGTCTTTAAAAAGTGCGATACTTGGAGATGAAGGTGGAAAAGGAATCATAAATTCTCTTGCTTTATCGGTTGCTTCTTTATCAACTCCTGCAAAAACAGTAGTAATTGTTGAAGGTATTTTATCAAATTGTAAAGCAGCAATTGCTCCTGGTCTTGCAGTTCCTGCTGCACATCCGCAAACAGAATTTACCATAACTAAGGTAGTTCCGTCTTTTTTTATTGCATTTTCAACTTGTTCTGCTGAAGTTAATGAGGTAAAACCTGCATTTTCTAATTCAGCTTTCATTGGTTTTACGAGTTCTTCTGGATACATATTTATATTTTTTTAGTTAATTTGTATTTCAATAATAATTATTCGCAAATATACATAGAAAATGTATCTTTGTAATAAATAAAACAAATATGGCAGTAGCAAAATGGTTAGGAACTAGTTTAGGATGGGCTTTTGGAGGTCCAATAGGAGCATTTATAGGCTTTGTATTAGGCTCAGTAGTTGATGATCAAATAGATGTAAATCAAAAAAGAATTCCGTATAATAAGAAAAGAGCCAGTCAGCAAAGCCGAACAAAAAGACAGCAAGACCAAACAAAACCAGGTGATTTTGAATTGAGTTTTTTAATTTTATCAGCGGTAATTATTAAAGCCGATGGCAAAGTAGATAAGCGTGAGTTAGAATATGTAAGAACTTATTTTACTAAAGTTTACGGTAAAGACAGAGCTACAAAAGCCTTTAAGTTGTTTAATGGTATCATGAAAAAAAAGGTGGCAACTACTACTATTTGTGCTCAAATTAGACAACACATGGATCATGCTTCTAGGTTGCAATTAATCCACTTTTTATTTGGTATTGCTAAAGCAGATGGCGATGTACACGATAGTGAAGTAGAAGAAATAAGAAAAATTGCAGGTTATCTTTATATTAGTGAAAATGACTTTTTATCTATAAAAGCGATGTTTTATGATTCGGTTAAAAGTGCATATCAAATATTAGAAATTGAATCTACTGTAACAGATAGAGAAGTGAAAATGGCTTATAGAAAAATGGTTAAAAAGCATCATCCAGATAAATTAAGACATTTAGGAGAAGAACATGTAAAAGTAGCTGAAGAAAAATTCCGTCAAATTCAAAAAGCTTATGAAACTATTCAAGAAAAGAGAGGATTATAATTTTTTTTATGTGTTTAAAAGCCACGAATTACACCAATTTTCACGGATT
>CAZYKN010000066.1:0-1348 GCA_964648135.1 uncultured Flavobacteriaceae bacterium | reverse complement strand
GATGACACAGGTTTACACAGATTTTAAATCACTATGTTTCCTATGTTCCTATGTGTTAAAAAAAAGACACACTATATTTTTCAATCCTCAAACACTAAATGCACTTTACTTTGAGAAACATCTAAAATTGCTTCTCTTCCAAAAATTAAAGCATTATTTTGAGTAATATGTCCAGCATTAAAATCAAAACAAACAGGGAAATCATAATCTTTTACTACATCAAGGATTAATTCTTCCATACTCAAACCAAATTCGGGATCGTTTTTTTTAATATTGGTAAAACTTCCTAGAACTAATCCGTTACAATGTTCAAAATATCCATTGAGTTTTAAACTCTGTAACATACGGTCGATACTGTATTTATATTCGCCTATTTCTTCTATAAATAAAATATTACCCTTGGTGTTTAAAGCATATTTTGAACCTAACATACTTGCTATAATGGATAAATTTCCACCTATAATTTTACCAGAAACTCTTCCAATTTTATTGTATTTATTTGCTTTAAATTTGTAAGAAAGATTATTTCCAAACAAAGCAATTCTTAAACTTGTTTTGGCAGAATCACTTTCGGTTATAGCATCTAGGCTTGTTGGCATAATGGCATGAATGCTTTCTATACCCAAACGTTGAGCAACATGATGAAATACCGTAATATCTGAATAACCAATTATCCATTTTGGTTTCTTTTTGAATTTGGTAAAATCTAACTTATCTAAAAGGCGCACGCTTCCGTAACCACCTCTTGCACACCAAATAGCGTGGATAGAATCGTCATCTAAAAAGGCTTGAAAATCTGCTGCTCTTTGTGCATCAGTACCAGCAAAATGCTTGTATTTACTAAACACGTGTTTTCCTAATTTCACTTTTAAACCCCAAGATTTCACAAGCGCAATAGCTTTACTTAAATCTTCACCATCTTTTATAAAACCAGCTGGAGAAACAATGCCTATAACATTTCCTTTTTCTAAATTATTCAAAATCTCTTATTTTTATGCTAAAGTATTAAATTAATTATTGTTTTTGTGTTTTATTTATCATTTTTCACTTTATTATTTATAAAAATTTAGGCTCTAGTTTGATATAGCATTCTTAATTTAACGACAAAGAGCACTAAGAAAGCACAAGGTTCACAAAGCTGTTCGGAAAAATTGTATTTGATTAGGGTAACACATACTTTTTTTATTAAAGTTGATTTGCTTGTCATTCTTGCGTAGGCAGGAATCTTAAAATCTATCTAATTAATCTCAAAATTATAAATTTAAAAAGAACCCGTTTTAATTAAAATTATACTAAGACCGTTGCAAGGTAAAATCCAATAATTTATTTAAAAAAAATAGTGATATTT
>CAZYKN010000065.1:0-8675 GCA_964648135.1 uncultured Flavobacteriaceae bacterium | reverse complement strand
TTTTTTAGTTTTTTTCAAACTGCTTCTTTTTATAAACACCAATTAAAGCTAGCACAACAGCCAGCATAATTAATACAGTTCCAAATACACCAACACTTCCAGAAAAAGCAAAGGTTAATACAATACCAATGGCATTGCTAATAAAAGCTAATTTTAAAAATTTAAGGTAGGGTTTGTCTTCGTTCATTCTATGTGATTAATATTGTGAAAGGATATTGTTTAAAAGTCCAAAATGTCTAGAAGTATCATGAATATAATTGTAGCTTTCAATATAGCCTAATTCAATTCCATCAGCATTTACAAACACCAAAGTAGGAAAAGATCTTTTACTTCTAGTTTTACTGTATTTTTTATCTAAACGTATGTTTACCTCTTTTTGTTCTGCACTAACTAAATCCGTTCTTCTAGGAAAATTTGCTTTGTAAAGCACTAATTTTTCATTGGCAATTTTTTTAAACTTCTCTGATTGTAAAAAATCTTTGTCTAATATTTTACAAATTCCACACCAATCAGATCCTGTAAAATAAATTAAAATAGGCTTGTTTTGCTCTTTGGCAAGTTGTTTGGCTGTGCTAAAGTCAGCTATCCAATTTAAGTTGTCAGTGGTGTTTTCTTGTGAAAACAAATTTCCAAAGCTCATTAAGCTAATCGTTAATATTAAAAGTAATTTATTCATTATTTAATTATAGTTGTTAAGTTTATCATTATTATTCATAGACTTACTTCTAAGTCCTATCATACAAGTGTTTAGCTCATATCCTAATAATAAAATAATAGAATTGAGCCAAATAAAAAGCATCAATATAAGTACTGTTCCAATAATTCCATAGAGTTCATTATATTTTGCAAATTTACTAACATAAATACTAAACAGTATAAAATCTACAATGATTAATAAAGTTGAAAATATAGCTCCAGGTGAAAAGAATTTTATTTTTTTTCCTTCAATAGTCCCAAAAAAGTATAAAATAGATACACCTGTAAGTAAAGTAAATAATAAAATAATATTCTTACCTATGGTTATCCATTGTATATCATCGCTAACAAACCCTTGACTTTTGAGTTTTTCAACACCTATTTCAAAGTAAATAATTACTGCTACACTAACTAACAAGAATAATGCCATAATAATGGAAGTATATAAGGCTGCAATATATTGAGAAATGATATTTCGGGTCTTAATTTTGTGATACGTATATTCAAATCCGCTAAAAAGCGCATTAATACCGTTGGTCATTAAAAAAATGGATAAAACAAATACCGAAGACAATAGTCCTCCATACGTATTATTTGCGATATCTTTAATTACATAATCCACACTATCAGCTGTTTTAGGAGGAAGCGCTTGTTCAACCAAATACATAAAATCTTCTTGAAAATGATCTATTGGAATATAAGGAATTAGTGTAAGAACAAACAAGGCAAACGGAAATAAAGCCATAAAAAAACTAAAGGCAATACTACCAGCTCTAGAAGTTACTGCACCTCTAACAATACCAATAATGTACATTTCTAAAAGGTCATATAAACTCATCCCTTTTAAGCCAGGTACTTTAATTTTATCAGCAATTTTAATTAAAAAGCTAAGGATTGGTATTTTAAGTAAACGATTTTTATATTCCATAAATTATTTCAATTCCAAAGAGTAAAAACTTAAATTGAAAATGCAAAAATACAAATTAATGAGTTAAAATTAGAAATTTAAAATGGAGAACAATTTCAATCATATTGCGCATCAAAATTACCATTCCATTTGCCTTGTACTTTCATTACTTGCTCTATAATATCTCTAACAGCTCCTTTACCGCCTTTTTTATGTGAAATATACTTTGCAACGCCTTTAATTTCTGGTGCAGCATCTTGCGGACAAGCAGGTAAGGCTACCAATTCCATTACAGGAAAATCTGGAATATCATCACCCATATAAAGGATTTCGGAAAGTTGAAGGCTTTTTTTAGCCAAATAATCGTGTAATTGTTCTATTTTGTTATGCGCTCCCAGATAAATATCTTTTATTCCTAAACCTTCCAATCTTGTTTTAACAGATTGATTAGTACCTCCAGAAATAATACAGACGTTGTATTTATGATCAACAGCCGTTTTTAAGGCATAACCATCTTTAATATTCATACGTCTTACCATTTCGCCATCGGGAAAAATGGTAACTGTACCATCCGTTAAAACACCATCAATATCAAAAATGAGTGTGGTTATTTGAGGTAATATTTCTTTGTAGTTTTTCATTGGTTGTGTTTTTTATATTCTATTTTTCTGTTCAGTTTTCAGTCTTCGGTCTTTTACTCTCAATAATAGATTCAGTAATTAAAGTATAAATTTCTCGTTGCTTTTTATCTAATAATTTTAAATGGTTTTCGATTGTTTTTTTATCACCTCTAACAGCAGGTCCTGTTTGTGCTTCTTGAGGTGTTAAATGTTTAATTTTTTTTGCAGTTTCTACAATTAATGGTTTTAAGATATCAAAATCAACTTGATGAGTATCACAAATATCTTTTCCTATTTTATATAAATGATTCGTAAAATTATTTACAAAAACCGCTGCAACATGTAGGCTTTTCCGTTGTTCTGAATTAATAGGATAAACTTTTTTAGAAATGGATAATGCCAATTTTTCAAGTAATAAATAGTCACTTTTATTTTCAGCTTCTAAGCAAATGGGAATATTCTTAAAACTGATTTTTTTGTTTTTACTGATGCTTTGTAGCGGATAAAATATCCCTTTACGAGCATTACAATTTAATTCATTAATAGATTTACTTCCCGAAGTATGAACAATTAATTTATTTGTAAAATTAAGTTTTTTAGAAAATGTAGCAATAGCATCATCAGAAATAGCAATAATATAAATGGCTGCTTGTTTTACTTTATTTAAGTTGTTTGTAGTATCAATCTTATTTTTAATAAAGAATTCATTTGGCTTAGACCGAGAATACACTTGAACTAAACGAATATTTTTAGCTTTAAAAAAAGCTTTAGCTAGTTGCGTGGCAACATTTCCGTTTCCAAAGATAATAACCTCTATCATACTGCGAATGTACTAAAAAATGATAAAAAAGTAAGAATTAACTTCCTAAAAGCTAAGTCTTATATCTTACGGATTATAGCAAAGCAGTCTATAATAAATTTATATTTTTATTAACAATCCTCAATTACACCTATTTAAGTAAATTCCTTTATATTTGATGCCTAATTAAAAAACAACATGAGTAATTTACTTGTAACAGAAAAGGTTACTAAAAAATTTGGTGATTTTACCGCTTTAAATGAGGTTTCAATCACTGTTCCAGAACATGCTATATTTGGACTTTTAGGTCCAAATGGAGCTGGTAAAACTACCTTGATACGCATAATTAATCAGATTACAATGCCAGATACTGGTTTGGTACTATTAGACGGACATCAATTACAACCAGACGATATTAAGTATATCGGTTATTTGCCAGAAGAACGTGGTTTGTATAAAAACATGAAAGTTGGTGAACAAGCAATTTATTTGGCAATGCTTAAAGGTATGACAAAAGCAGATGCCAAAGCAAGTTTAAAATATTGGTTTGAAAAATTTGGAATTGAAAGTTGGTGGTCTAAGAAAATTCAAGAATTATCTAAAGGTCAGGCACAGAAAATCCAGTTTATTATTACTGTAATGCACAAACCAAAATTATTGATTTTTGATGAAGTTTTTTCTGGTTTAGATCCTATCAATGCAAATTTAATTCGAGATGAAATTTTAGAATTACGAAAAAATGGCACAACCATCATATTTTCTACTCACAGAATGGAATCGGTTGAAGAATTGTGTGATCATATTGCTTTGTTAAATCATTCTAATAAAATATTGGAAGGAAATTTAATCGATATTAAAAAAGAGTTTAAAACCAATACTTTTGAGGTTGGATTGCATACATCAGATAAAAATCAATTAGAAAATATCATTAAAGAACGTTTTCATGTGTCTAAAGCAAATTTTAAATCTTTAGAAGACGATTTAAAGCTGAATATTAAATTGGGTGATAATGATAATTCTTCTGAATTAATTCAGTTTTTAGCAAATAAAGCTTCTATAAATCACTTTGTAGAAGTTGTTCCAGACGCAAGCGAAATATTTATTCAAGCTGTAAAAAAGAATACCAAATGAGCAAGTTAAGTTTAATTGTAAAGCGTGAATACAACGCAAAAGTTAGGAATAAGTCATTTATTGTAATGACTATTTTAGCACCGTTTTTAATGGTTGGTATGGGTCTGCTTATTTTTTATTTAAGTAAAGCAAATGATAGTGATGTAAAGAAAATTGCTTTTGTTGACGAAGCTAAATTACTTGATAATGATAGTTTTAAAGATACTGAGTTGGTTAAATATATTAACTTGTCAAATTTAGGAACTGAAGCTGCAAAAAAAGAAGTCGATACCAAAAAATATTATGGTTTATTAACTATTCCTAAACAAGACAGTTTAGAATTATTGGCAAAAAGCATTCATTTTTATTCTAAAAAATCTCCTAATATGATGATGGTGGAAAGTTTAGAAAAAAAATTAGAACACCTTATTAGAAATCATAAATTACAACGTTTAGGCATCGATGTAAATAAAATCAATTCCGCTAAAATTAATGCAACCATTCAACTGGCAAACTTTTCAGGAGAAAAGTCTTCTAAAATGATTAACGGCTTTAAAATTGCCTTAGGCTCAGGTGCTGGTTATTTAATTATGATGTTTATTATTATATTTGGAAATTCCGTAATGCGTAGCGTGATTGAAGAAAAAACAAGTCGGATTATTGAAGTGATTATTTCTTCCATAAAACCTTTTCAATTAATGATGGGAAAAATTATTGGTAATGCCTTAGCAGGATTAACTCAATTTGCTATTTGGGCAGTATTAATTGCCATTTTAAGTATGGTAGTTTCTTTAGTGTTTGGCGTAAGTTTTACCGATATGCAATCTGCTAAAGTTTCTCCAGAACAGCTAAAAATGGCTAAAGAAATGATGGGTTCTGGAAATATGCAAAAAATGATTAATGAAGTCATGCAATTGCCATTATTATCAATGACCATGTACTTTATTTTATACTTTTTAGGAGGTTATTTATTGTACAGTTCATTATATGCAGCTATTGGTGCAGCAGTAGATAGTGAAACAGATACACAACAATTTATGATGCCTGTAATCATGCCATTAATGTTAGGTGTTTATGTTGGTTTTGCATCGGTTATGAACGATCCTCACGGTCCAGTAGCCGTTATTTTTTCAATGATACCTTTAACATCACCTATTGTTATGTTGATGCGTATTCCGTTTGGAGTGCCACCAATTCAAATAGTAATTTCCTTGGTATTATTAATAGCAAGTTTCTTATTTGTTGTATGGATGGCTGCAAAAATTTATAGAGTAGGAATATTAATGTACGGTAAAAAACCAACATATAAAGAGCTATTTAAATGGCTAAAATATTAATTTAATAAAAGTAAATTCCTTCCCTTTGGGAAGGTTAGGATGGACTTATGAGCAAAATATTAATCATAGAAGATGAATCTGCAATACGTAGAGTATTAGGTAAAATCATTTCAGAAGAAAGTAAAGAGTATCAAGTTTTTGATGCTGAAGACGGCTTACAAGGATTGGATAAAATAACTAAAGAAGATTTTGATTTAGTTTTATGCGATATAAAAATGCCAAAAATGGATGGTGTTGAAGTCTTAGAAAAAGTCCAAAAAATAAAACCTGAAATCCCTTTTATTATGATTTCTGGTCATGGTGATTTAGATACTGCTGTGGAAACCATGCGAATGGGAGCATTTGATTATATTTCTAAACCGCCAGATTTAAACCGATTGCTAAATGCTGTAAGAAATGCTTTAGATAGGAAAACTTTAGTAGTTGAAAATAAGCGATTAAAGAAAAAAGTCAATAAAAAATATGAAATGATTGGCGATAGTCCTGCCATTAAACATATTAAAGAAATTATTGACAAAGTTGCTCCAACCGATGCTAGAGTGTTAATTACTGGAGGAAACGGAACAGGTAAAGAGCTCGTTGCACATTGGTTGCACGAAAAAAGTCCTCGTTATAAAGCACCAATGGTTGAAGTTAACTGTGCTGCAATACCAAGTGAATTGATAGAAAGTGAATTATTTGGTCATGTGAAAGGTAGTTTTACAGGAGCAAATAAAGATAGAGCAGGAAAATTTGAAGCAGCCAACGGAGGAACAATTTTTTTAGATGAAATTGGTGATATGAGTTTGTCTGCTCAAGCAAAAGTTTTAAGAGCTTTGCAAGAAAGTAGAATAAGTAGAGTAGGATCTGATAAAGATATAAAAGTAGATGTACGTGTAGTTGCTGCAACCAATAAAAACCTTAAAAAAGAAATCGCTGATGGTAAATTTAGAGAGGATTTATATCACAGATTAGCGGTTATTTTGGTAAAAGTACCGTCTTTAAATGAACGAAGAGATGATATTCCGTTATTAATTAATCACTTTGCAAAGAAAATTGCCGAAGAACAAGGAAATGCAACAAAATCATTTTCAGATAATGCTATAAAATTATTACAAGATTATGATTGGACAGGAAATATTCGTGAATTACGCAATGTGGTTGAGCGTTTAATTATTTTAGGTGAAGAAACCGTTTCAGAAGACGACGTAAAACTATTTGCAAGCAAGTAATATTCAATTACGGTTGACTGATTGAGAATAGCTTTTTAGTATAATCTGTCAAGTGTCTTATAACAAAGCGGTCTGAAGTCTTTTGTGGAACAATAATATATTTAATATGAATTTTAAAGATCAAGTAATATGGATAACTGGTGCGTCTTCTGGAATTGGAGAAGCTTTAGCCATTGCTTTTTCTAAATTAGATGCGGAACTTATTTTATCTTCACGAAATCTAGATAAATTAGAAATCGTAAAAGCAAAGTGTTTAAATCCAGAAAAAATTAAAGTTTTAAAATTAGATTTACAAGATTATCAAAATTTGGATAAAGTGGTTGGAAAAGCCTTAAAACTGTTCAATAAAATTGATATTTTAATCAATAATGGAGGAATAAGTCAGCGTTCGTTAGCCATAGATACAGGAATTGCCATTGATGTAAAAATCTTTGAAACCAATTATTTTGGAACAATAGCATTAACCAAAGCCATATTACCTTATTTTGCTGCCAGAAATAACGGACATATTGTGGTTGTAACAAGTGTAGTTGGTAAGATAGGAACACCTTTGCGATCGTCTTATGCAGCGTCAAAACACGCATTACACGGATTTTTTGATAGTTTACGTGCAGAAGTTCATAAGCATCACATTAATATTACCCTAATTTGTCCAGGTTATGTAAATACCAATGTTTCTAAAAACGCCTTAGTAGCAGATGGTTCCAAACAAAACACCTTAGATAAAGCCACAGAAAACGGTTTATCACCAACAGTATTTGCAGAAAAAATGATTAAAGCCATTGCAAATAAAAAACAAGAAGTTGTTATTGGTGGAGCAAAAGAAAAAATGGCAGTATTCGTCAAAAGATATTTCCCAAAATTATTAGCAAAAATGATACGAAAAATCAACGTAACGTAGAGACGCAATATATTGCGTCTCCCACAAAGTAAAGAGCAACACATTACGTCTCCCACAAAGTAAAGACACAATTTATTACATCTCCAGAATTAAACCTAAATCTATGAAAGTAACAAAACCAATAAACCTAAAAAATAGCCAAACGCTAGTAATACAAGAAAACGCAAAAAAAGAGTTAAAGAAAATCCGTAAACAATTAAGCAAATTACAAGATAAAATGTACGCTCATGGCAAGTACAGTATGTTAATTTGTTTGCAAGGTATGGATACATCAGGTAAAGACAGTTTAATTAGGGAAGTGTTTAAAGATATCAATGCTAATGGAGTAGTGGTAACGAGTTTTAAAGTGCCTACTGAAAAAGAATTAAAACACGATTATCTATGGCGTCATTATTTGGCATTACCAGAACGAGGAAAAATAGCCGTTTTTAATAGAACGCATTACGAAAATGTTTTGGTAACAAGAGTGCATAAAAACTATGTTTTTGGCGAAAATATTCCATCTGTTAAAAATAGAGGTGATTTAGATGATGCTTTCTATGAAAACAGATTAAATCAGATAAAAAATTTTGAAGAACATATTGTTGAAAACGGAACAATTATTCTAAAATTCTTTTTAAATATCTCTAAAGACGAACAGAAAAATCGCTTGTTAAGACGATTAAATATTCCTGAGAAAAACTGGAAATTCTCCGCAGGTGATTTAAAAGAGCGTAAATTATGGACTGAATATCAAGCATGTTATGAGGATGCTATAAATAAAACAGCTACAGAAAAAGCACCTTGGTTTGTAGTGCCATCGGATAATAAAGATACTGCTCGTTTATTAGTTGCACAAACTATTTTAGAGACTTTACAAAGTTATACGGATATTAAATACCCAGAGTTAGATAAAGAAACTAAATCAAAAATTAAATTTTATAAGAGAGAATTGAAGAATGAGTAGTGTTTAGTTTGCAGTTGGCAGTATTCAGTATTCAGTATTCAGTATTCAGTATTCAGTTGGCAGTGTTCAGTTTGCAGTTGTAATGTTTGGAGATTATTTCTTAGATTTTAAATCAATTTTAAAAGCTTTTACATTAAAATAAACACCA
>CAZYKN010000064.1:0-8707 GCA_964648135.1 uncultured Flavobacteriaceae bacterium | reverse complement strand
AAAATCACCCTTTCATTTTATGTTTAAATTTTTCAAACTTTGTTTTGGTTTCTTTTTTAGGCCAAGCATTGTTAGATTCATCTACATCAGCAGTTAAATTATCTGGATCAATAACAATACTTACTACTTTTTTGTCTGATGCAAAGAGTTTTTTAACTTCTTTATCATTAAAACGCCATATTTGAGCAGGATAATATTTACGCTCTTTTGTTCCGTCTTCAAAAATGTAATCCACTATAATTGGCATTGGCATTCCTCCAGGTTTTTCAAAAGTAATTTCATAAAAATGAGTAGTATTTTTAAGTGTTTTTCGTTCTTCTGGACTGTAATTTTTTGCTAAATAATCACTTAACATTTTTATGTCTTTAGACGGATTTTTAACTTGATCCATATCCGCAGAATATTCATCACTATCCGTATTTACTAAATACATTCTTTTACCAAAATCTTCCACTTTCATTCCGTAAGCTTTTGCCATTTTTTTAACTCTTTTGGTAGGTTTTGTAGTAACTACATAAGATTTTACGCCTTTAACTCCAATATCTACAAAGTTTGTTGTATAAAACCATCCTCTCCAAAACCAATCTAAATCCGTTGCACTGGCATCTTCCATCGTTCTAAAAAAATCTTCTGGTGTTGGATGTTTAAACTTCCATCTTTTAGCATACGTTGAAAAAGCTTTATCAAACAATTCGTGTCCTAATATCACTTCACGTAAGATATACAATCCTGCTGCTGGTTTAGAATACGCATTCATTCCATGTGAATAAACCGTATTTCCTTGACTCATGATTGGTGCTACTTTATCTTGATCACCATACATATATTCCGTTACATCTTTAGGGAAACCTCTTGATGGAAAACCTTTTTCAAAATTTTGTTCTGCCAACAATTCCGTAAAGGTATTTAAACCTTCATCCATCCATGACCATTGGCGTTCGTCTGAATTAACCACCATAGGAAACCAATTGTGACCAACTTCGTGAGTAACAACAGCAATCATACCTTCTTTAGTCCTTTTAGAATACGTGCCATCTGCTCTAACTCTTCCATAATTCCAGCAAATCATAGGATATTCCATGCCTTGTTGCTTTGCATTAACTGAAATGGCTTTATGATACGGATAATCAAACAATTCTTTTGAATATACTTTTAAGGTATTCACCACAGCTTTTGTAGAAAAATCTTCCCAAAGCGGATTTCCTTCTTTTGGATAAATTGATTCTGCCATAACCACTTTATCACCTATTTGCACTGCTTGCATATCCATTATATATTTTCTTGAAGATGCAAAAGCAAAATCACGTACATTGTCTGCATGAAATTTATAGGTTTTTGTTTTATTTGAAAAGGATTTAGACGCTTTTTCGGCTTCATCTTGAGTTACAACAATTATGGGTTTATCAAAAGATTTTAAGGCTTTTTGATACCGTTTATACTGTACTTTAGTTAGCATTTCTTTTCTATTTAGCAGATGACCTGTTCCGTCTAATACATGATCTGCTGGAGTGGTAATATTTACATCAAAATTACCAAATTCTAAGGCAAATTCTCCTCTTCCCCAAAATTGCATATTTTGCCATCCTTCTACATTGTTATAAACTGCCAATCTTGGATAAAACTGTGCAATAACATAACCGTTATTTCCATCTTTAAAATGCTCGTATCCAGAACGTCCACGCTCTACTAAATAATCTGGAATATTGTACCACCATTTTATTTTAAATTGGTACTGTTCTCCTGCTTTTAAAGTTTGAGGCAAGTCAATACGCATCATGGTTCTGTTGATAACATAGTTTAAATCATTTCCATTTTCATCTTTTACATAGTCTAATTTAAAACCACCTTCAAAGGGTTTTCCTAAAAATTTTTGTGTAAATTTTTTCGGACTGTACATTACTCCAGGTCCTCCAGCTTTAATGTCTGGTGTTTTGGAGTTTGGAGCACGAATATTTTGATCTAATTGTACCCAAAGATAAGTTAAGTCATCTGCGGAATTGTTATGATAGGTAATGGTTTCTTTACCAAATATTTTTTTATCTTTATCATCTAAGATGATATCCATTTTATAATCCACTTTTTGCTGATAATAATCTTTTCCAGGAGCTCCAGAAGCAGTATGAAAAGTGTTTGGAGTAGCAAATCGTTCTTTTAATTGCTTAAATTTATTGATGTTGTAATGCCCTTGTTTGTGTTGCTTTTCTTTCTTTTCTTGTGAAAATGAAGTAAATACTATAAATAAAGCTAAAAATACGGATATAGGTGTTTTCATAAGTTCCTGATTATTGTTTAATTGGGAATATAATATTAGTTAGAAGTCAAAAATAAGAAAATACTAGCTAACAACGTGTTTATTGTTGGAAATTAACAACCTTTTAAGTTTTTTTTATAACTCAAACAAACCAACAAAATCATTTCTTTTTAAAACAAACGTCTTTTTTTTATCATTTAGTTGCAATCTAACTACATTTTGCTGATCATTAAAAGATTCAAACAAGACTTTATTTTCTACTCTAATTGATGAAATGTTAGAAACAGAATCTATTTCTAAATAAAAATAGATGATATTTTTTTCTATCTCTTTTCCTAAGTAGATAATCTCTTTATTTTGATGATTCACTTCAACTTTAAAATTATTTAATAAATAATCTTTTAGATACTGATTGGCATCTTTCAATTCTCTGTCATTACCTAATTCTAGTAAAATTTTATTTGATTTATTCAACGAATTCTCAATATCATCAACAAAACAACGCATGGTTATTTGCAAGGATTTCTCTTTGGTATTATAGACTACTTTGGTATTACTTAAATGAAATTTATGCAATGCAAACCCAAAGAATAATGGAATAATAAGAAGAATGCTAATTTTTCTATACATACTTTATACCATACAAAAAACAGACCGTTTTTATAGTTTTAACAATATTTAAACAACATTTTACTAAGCCTCTTTTTTCTTTTTAAAAGTAGTATAACCAAAATATAAAGCAAGTAAAGCTATAAAATAATACAAATACGATGTAGGTTTACCGCTTCCTCCAACGGTTGTAAATAGGCGTTCAGTACGAATTCTTCCTTTATCTTTATCATAACTAAACCAAATAAACACTGGTTTTCCTACAACATGATCAAAAGGTACAAATCCCCAATAACGAGCATCTAATGAATTTTGACGGTTATCTCCCATCATCCAATAATAATCTTGTTTAAAGGTGTAATTGGTTGCTTTTTTTCCGTCAATAAAATATTCATCTCCATTTTCAACAAAGCTTACTCCTTCATAACGCTTTAATAAATCTCTATAAAAAGGAATTGTTTTTGGGTTTAACTCCACTGTTTTCCCTTTTTCTGGAATGTATAATGGTCCAAAATTATCAATTGACCAAGGATATTGATAATCATGTGGAAAAATAGATTTGTCAAATTTTCCTTTTGGAGTAATGACTTTTTTAATGCTAATTACACTTGGATTATTTTTAAATCGTGCAGCAGTTTCATCATCCATATTATACATCAATTCTCCTTGTGCATTTCGTGATGCTTCACGAATACTATATTGATTTTTTAACTCCATTGGATCAGTTCCTGGCTTTACTTTGGTACTATAAAAAAACTCTGGCTTTGCTCTATCAGGCATGACAGATAATTTTCCATTAATATAAATATCACCATCTTTAATTTCTAAAGTCTGACCAGCAACGGCTACACATCGTTTTACATAATTTGTTTTTTTATCGATAGGTTTATAGGTAAATTCACCTGAATGATCTCCCCACATCGTCTTCAAAGTATCGGCAGGCCAATTAAAAACTACAATATCATTGGTTTTAATTTTTTGTAGTGCAGGTAATCTAAAATAAGGTAATTGAAATTTTTTATTTTTAATATGCGAAGGTAAATTTGTCAATGGAATAGAATCGTGCACCATTGGCAAGGCTAAAGGTGTCATAGGAACTCTAGCTCCATAATGGAATTTACTTACAAATAAATAATCACCAATTAACAATGATTTTTCTAAAGAAGATGTTGGTATTGCATACGGACGCATAAAATAGGTATGCACAATAGTAGCGGCAACAATGGCAAATAGAATAGCATTTGTCCAAGAAGTTACATTCTTTAAAATAACCTCATTGTCTTTTCCAACATATTCCGTTTTGGAATCAAAATTAATATAAGCCAAGTATAAGCCAAAAGTGATTAAGGCAAGCGCAGTATATCGTTTTTTACGATAGCCAAAAACATGTAAAAATTCATACACAATTACAATAATCATTATATTTCCTACAATGGGAACAAAAAGCAAAAATGTCCACCACCAAGGACGTTCAATAATTTGTGTTACTACATAATAGTTGTAAAAAGGCACGTAGGCTTCCCATGATTTTCTTCCTGCTTTCAAGAATAATTTAGAGAAAATAAGCACTCCAAAAATAAGTGAAAGTACTGCCGATAATCCGAATATTTGTATGTATGTCATTCTATAATTTTAAATGTTAAATTTTAAATTCCCAACACATCTCTTAGGGTAAAGACACCTTGTTTACCAAGCAACCATTCTGCAGCTACAACAGCACCTAAGGCAAAGCCTTTTCTGTTTTTTGCTGTATGGATGATTTCTATTTTATCAATGTTGTTTTCGTATGTTACATGATGTGTTCCAGGAACATTTTCAATCCGTTTTGCTATAATAGGTAGCTCATTATCTTGATTTGTTTCACCTAAAACCCATTTATTTTTGTTAATTTTTTCTAAAATTTGATTAGCCAATGTAATGGCTGTTCCGCTTGGAGCATCTAATTTTTGTGTGTGATGAATTTCTTCAATACTCACATTATAATCTTCATAATTTGCCATTAACTTTGCTAATTGTTGATTAATTTCAAAGAAAATATTTACTCCTAAACTAAAATTTGAAGCGTAAATAAAAGCACCTTTTTTTTGATTGCATAATGCTACTATTTCATCATATTTATCAAGCCAACCTGTTGTGCCTGAAATTACAGGAACACCTTGTTTAATACAAGTTGAAATATTGTTATAAGCTGCTTTTGGCACACTAAAATCAATGGCAACATCTGCAATATGAATTTGTTTTAAATCATCAAAATTTTCGACTTTCAAAACAATTTCGTGTTTACGCTGCATAGCAATTTTTTCAATTGCTTTTCCCATTTTACCATATCCTAACAATGCTATCTTCATCTTAAAAACTAAAACTTACAGATGCACCGTAATTTACATTATTGCTAATAGGATCAATAGTAAAAGACGGTTTATATGAAATATTGGTGTCTATTTTTTTATTTGGCAAATGTGCATCTACATTGGCTTCTACAATATTTAAAATATAAATACCAATGGTAATAAAAAGCGATAAATCTCTGTTTTTTTTGGTGGAATTAATTCCTCTTTCTAAAGCAGTTTTATCATAATTAGGAAATTGATGAGGCTTTCCTGCCAATTCCAATTTATAAGCATCAATAAATTCATTATAATGTTTATTATTTACAGTATAATAATACATTGAAGCACTCATTCCTCCATAAATTACAGGAATTAACCAGTATTTTTTGTTGTATGCTTGACCTAAACCAGGCAAAATAGCAGAATAAAAAGCAGCTTTTGCTGGTGCTAAAGGATTCATTTCATAAGTTGCTAAATTGACATTCTTATTCTTCACGATTAAACCATTTTCTTTATTTAACTGCTTTTTTTCTTCGTCTGTTTGTGAAAAAACAAGCGATGTTGTTAAAAATAAAATAAAAAGAATAAAAAAGCGGTTCATTATTTTTCTAAAAGTTTTTTTATTCTGTTAAAATCTTCTATTGATGTAAACGGAATGGAAATAGTGCCTTTATTGTTTTTTGTAATTTTTACCTTAACATCATTTCCAAAAAAGGAATTAAAACTTTCTTTTGCTTCTGATATAAAACTTGGAGTACTTGTGCTTTGTTTAGTTTGATTGTTTGTAGAGGAATCAGTTCCTTCTTTTAAATTTTTCACCAAAACTTCGGTTTGTCTAACAGATAATTTGTCTTTTATAATATTTTTATAAATAGCAATTTGCTGTTTTTGATCTTCTAAAGTAATTAAAGCTCTACCATGACCCATACTCAAAAAACCATCTCTAATTCCTGTTTGCACAATAGGATCTAGCTTTAGTAAGCGCAAAAAATTGGTTACAGCAGAACGTGATTTTCCTACACGTTTAGCCATTTCATCTTGAGTTAATTTAATTTCATCAATTAAACGTTGATAAGATAATGCGACTTCAATTGGATCTAAATTTTCACGCTGAATATTCTCTACAATCGCCATTTCTAGCATTTCTTGGTCGTTTGCTAAACGAATATAAGCAGGAATAGTTTTTAAACCTGCTAATTTTGAAGCTCTAAATCTTCGCTCTCCAGAAACTATTTGGAAAGAATTTCCTTCTAATTTACGAACAGTAATTGGCTGAATAACACCTAATTCTTTAATAGAATTTGATAATTCTTGTAAAGCATCTTCATTAAAATAAGAACGAGGTTGAAAAGGATTTACCTGAATGGATTTTATTTCAATTTCAACAATAGTTCCAACTAATTTTTCTGCATTTTTATCTTGTGCGGAATTAATATCTTCATTGGTATTCTTTAACAAAGCGGATAATCCTCTTCCTAAAGCTTGTTTTTTAGTTGCTTTTGCCATTACTCTTCGTTTCTTTTTAATATTTCGTGTGCTAAATTAATATAATTAATTGCACCTTTACTTGTAGCGTCATAAGTTATAATGGTTTCACCATAACTTGGTGCTTCTCCTAATTTAATATTTCGTTGAATAATGGTTTTAAAAACCATATCGTCAAAATGTTGTTTTACTTCTTTTACAACGGAATTGGATAATCGTAAACGAGAATCATACATGGTTAGCAACAAACCTTCAATAGCTAAAGATGGATTGTGTATTTTTTGCACACTTTGTATGGTATTTAACAATTTACCTAAACCTTCTAAAGCGTAATATTCACATTGTATTGGAATAATTACAGAATCTGCGGAAGTTAAAGCGTTTAAAGTAATTAATCCTAAGGATGGAGCACAATCAATTAAAATATAATCGTAATCATCTTTAGCTTCTGCCAAGGCAGTTTTAAGCATCGTTTCTCTATTTTGCTTATCTACCAATTCAATTTCAATGGCTACCAAATCTATATGTGCAGGAATAATAGCTACATTAGGAGATTCTGTTTCAACCACAGCTTCTTTGATAGAAGCTGAATGTTCTAAAACCTCATAAGTACCTACTTCAATAGCTTCAACATCTAAGCCTAAACCAGAAGTTGCATTTGCTTGAGGATCTGCATCTATCAACAATACTTTTTTTTCTAAAACACCAAGTGCTGCTGCAAGATTTACTGTTGTTGTAGTTTTTCCTACGCCTCCTTTTTGATTTGCTATTGCTATTATTTTGCCCATTTAATTGTTTGTTTTTACAATGGCAAATCTAAGGATTTTTAATTAAAAATTAAGAATTAAAAATTAAAAAATGGTTAAAATGAATGATGACTTACGATTAATGATATACGATTTATGATTACCAACTGAAGACTGCTTACTGTTTTGTTACACAGAATTTCACAGAGAAACACAGAGTTTCACAGAGAAACATAGAGTTTTTATTATTTTACTCACTACCTCTATGTTTACTGAGCACTGCCAACTGAACACTGCCAACTGAACATTGAATTACTTCTTCTTAGCTCGTATCATCTGTTCTAGCATATCCCACATTTCTTGCGGAATATCTTCTAACATATTCATTTGTCCTGCTCCTTTCAACCATTCACCTCCATCTATGGTGATAACTTCGCCGTTTACATAAGCAGAAAAATCGGACATTAAATAAGCCGCTAAATTGGCTAATTCTTGATGTACTCCAACTCTTCCAACAGGCACTTTCTTTTTCATATCAAATTTATCTCTTAAATCACCTGGCAACAACCTATCCCAAGCTCCTTTTGTAGGAAAAGGTCCTGGAGCAATGGCATTTGTTCTAATTCCGTATTTTGCCCATTCTACCGCTAAAGAACGTGTCATTGCAAGCACTCCTGCTTTTGCAGTTGCACTTGGCACAACATAGGCAGAACCTGTCCATGCGTAAGTAGTAACAATATTTAAAACCGTTGATTTTTCTTGTTTAATATCAATCCAATGTTTTCCAAAAGCTAAAGTACAGTTTTTTGACCCTTTTAAAACAATATCAATTATGGTATCAAACGCATTGGCAGATAAGCGTTCCGTTGGACTTATAAAATTACCTGCTGCATTATTTAACAAACCATCTACTTTTCCAAAAGTTTTTAATGTTTCTTGCAATACATTTTCCACTTCATTATAATTCCGTACATCACATTGCACAACTAAGACTTCGCCTCCTGTTGTTTGTTCAAGTTCAGTTTTAGCTTTTTGTAATTTTTCTAAATTACGAGAAGTGATAACCACTTTTGCTCCTAATTCTAAAAAATATTTGGTCATCGCTTTTCCAAGACCGCTACCTCCTCCTGTTACAACAATAACTTTATCTTTTAAACTTCCTTCTCGAAGCATGGGTTCAGAATAATTCATAAATATATTTTTAATTAGATTTTGTAAAAGTACAGTTAATCATTCATAAATAAAAGTTAATTTTTCTTAAAGGTAAAAAAAACATAAATTTGCAC
>CAZYKN010000063.1:6171-8711 GCA_964648135.1 uncultured Flavobacteriaceae bacterium | reverse complement strand
ACTCACTCTTATAATTCCTTATCACAAAATCAATCGATGCTTTTAAAATATCTCCCATATTTTTAGCATGTTTAAAATTAACATCGTTAGTGAGTTTAAATAAGTCTGTTTTTAATTTATTGATATGTTTTTCTAATGAAATGCAATCGTTTTGCATACATGTAATTAAATGATACAATCTATCGTATTCACTAATTGCACGTCTTGCAATGGCAGAGCGTTCTTCAATAATATATTGTTCAATTGATTCTTTTGAAAGAATGTTAGAAGCTAATTTAACCAGTTTAAAATTTTCTTTGAAGAATTGAGGTTTATAAATATTTACAGCACCTTCAAAAGATTGCTGATCAAAATCAATTGCACGTAATCGATACTGAATTCTATCAAAATCATGACTTAATACAAAAACGTAATTATAAGAACGCATATCACCCAAAAGGCGAATAAAACATCGTTCATTAAACTTAACAAACTCTTTTGCAATTTGTGATTTTGATAGTTGTGGTGCATTATCCAACCGTTCTTTAATATAAATATCACCTGGAATTCCAATAATATGTTCTTCAATTAAGGTGTCTTTATGTACGATAAAATGGATGTTGTTTGGAGATAATAACTCTTCCAATTCCAAACCATAAATTCTAGAAGCATCTGCCTGCTTTACATAAAAATAAGTGTAATTCTGATTTAAACTGTTTCTTATTTTTATTCTGAACGGCTTTGAATTTCCAAACGTACAGAAATCAATACTTTCTACAATTAAATATTTGTGAATGGTGTTTTTTCCATCATAATGCAATTTAGAGTAAATGTGTTTTAGGGCAGTATCTATCTCATTTTTTTCAAATTCATTGTAGTAAACGCTTAGCCAAAAAGTATCATTATCATCTTTATCATAGATTTCAATTCCACCAGAAAAACGCAATAAATCATCATAGGCAATAGAAACTTCAAATTCACGTTCATGTCGCTTTAAATATTTTCTAAGGTCTTCCGTAATTTTATACGAAGGTTTTTTTCTTGAAATATAATTGTCTTGCATGGTTTTGTTGAGTTGTATTTTTGTTTAAAGGAAAATCATTAAAAGGTTAAAATGTTAATTTGTTGAAAGATTAAAATGTTTAATCATAAAACCACAATTTAGTTACTGAATACTGAAGACTGAACACTGCCTACTGAAGACTGCCAACTGAACACTGAACACTAAAAAATCTCTCCTTCAAAAACAAAAACCGCAGGTCCTTTTAAAAAAACTTGATGATAGCCATTTTCATCTTTGTTAAAACTGACTTCTAGCATATCTCCTTGAGTTTGTAAATATAAGTGATTACTCTTTGTTTTATTTGACTGATAAGCAGCAATAGCAACAGCAGTAACTCCTGTTCCACAAGCAAGTGTTTCGTCTTCAACACCTCTTTCGTAGGTACGGACTTTAAATATGTTTTCATCTATTTGCTCTACAAAATTCACGTTTGTACCTTCTTTAAAGTAGGGTTTTCCGTAGCGTATTTTTCTACCTTCTTCTTTTACGTTTATATTGTCAATGTCCTCTTTAAAGGTTACGTGATGTGGAGAGCCTGTGTTTAAGAAAAGAAAATCTTTTTTTTCTAAGACAAATTCAACATCAATCATTTGTAAATTGATTAAATTACGAATGACTTCTGCATGATGTACACCGTCAATAGCATTAAAAGTAGCTTTATCTTGTATAATGTTTAGTTTTTTTGCAAAGGCAACAATACATCTTCCACCATTTCCACACATAGTACTTTCTTTTCCATCTGCATTAAAATAGTGCATTTTAAAGTCGTGTTTTTTAGAATTTTCTAAAGTAATTAAGCCATCTGCACCAATTCCAAATCTTCTATTACATAAGTGCTCTATGAATTGTGTGTTTTTTTTATCAAAAGATTGCTCTCTATTATCAATCATAATAAAGTCGTTTCCTGCACCTTGATATTTATAAAAATGAATTTTCATTATTCAAAGATAATTTTTTCAATTAAATTAAAGCATAAAAAAAGGTAAAGATTATTAAATCTTTACCTTTTAATTTTTGAATAGCCTAGCTTATAATTTATCAAACGCAGCTTTCATTACTTTTTGTTTGTCGTACATTTCTAAATTTTCATAAATATTCATAATAGTACGCATTAAATCTTTATCTTTTGGCAACAAAGTATTTGCTTTTTCTAAAGTAGGCAAAACTTCTTTATATAATTTTAATTGTTTTGCTTTAATAGCATCATATTTATCAAAATCATTTAAGTTGTTGTTCATTTCTTCTACTAAAGCTTTATCTTTTTCAAGTTCAGCCAAACCTAAATTAAGGTAAGCATTTCCGTTTTTTGGATCAAGTTCAATAGATTTTTTGTATGCTGCTTTAGCTTCTTCAATTTTACCTTGCTCTTGGTTTATAACACCAACATTGTAATATAGTGTAGCATCATTAGGTTTTAAAGCGATTGCTTCTTTCATTAACTCACCAAATTTAGCTTTATTACCCATTTTAATTTGAATATTAGCTTCGGTAATAATTA
>CAZYKN010000063.1:0-6071 GCA_964648135.1 uncultured Flavobacteriaceae bacterium | reverse complement strand
TAATCTTTATCTAAATAAGCAGCATTTGCTGCATACTCTAAGAAAGTAGTATCTTTTGGACTTAATAAATATACTTGTTCTAAAGTTACTTTGGCAGATTTAAAATTTTTGCTTTGGTATTCTTTAATACCTCTGTCTGATAAATTTTTGATTAAAGAGGTTAAAATAGGACCTGCTTCTTTAGAATACTTAGGTTTTCCTGTTTTTTTCTCAAAATCCATTAATGCGTTTACAGCATTTGCTGCTTCGGCAAGTTTACCAGAACCATTTAAGGCTTTTACTTTTAAAAATAAAAATTTAGCCATCGTTTTATCGTCAAGATTTGCTTTTAAACTTTCTACTTGAGATAAAGCGGATAATGCTTCACTAAAATTATTCTTTTTTAGTGCTTTACTTGCCATTTTTAATTCCGCTTTTTGAGCAAAACTAAAAACTCCTATCATTAATAATGCGATAATTGCTACTTGTTTTTTCATTTGTTTAAATATTAATTGTTTTTATTCTTCTGAATCATTGTTTTCAACATTCGTGCCATTCTCATTATCGGTCATGGTATTTTCATCTACATCTTCTGTATGCATCACTTTTGCAACTGCTGCAATAGAGTCTTTTCCTTTAATGTTAATTAGTTTTACTCCTTGCGTTGCTCTACCCATAACACGTAAACCAGCTACAGCTAAACGAATGGTAATACCAGATTTGTTAATAATCATTAAATCATCTTCATCTGTTACGTTTTTAATAGAAACTAACTGACCTGTTTTATCGGTTACATTAATGGTTTTAACTCCTTTTCCTCCACGGTTTGTAATACGGTAATCTTCTAATTTTGAGCGTTTACCATAACCGTTTTCAGAAACAACGAGTACATTGCTACCATCACCTTCATGAACAGAAATCATTCCAATCACTTCATCTTTATCAGTTGCTAAACGGATACCTCTAACTCCAGAAGCACCTCTTCCCATTGGTCTTGTTTTTGCTTCTTCAAAACGGATACATTTACCAGATCTTGCAGCAATCATTATTTGACTATCACCATCAGTCAATTTAGCTTCTAGCAATTCATCACCTTCTTTAATAGTAATAGCAGCAATACCATTGGTTCTTGGTCTAGAATATTGTTCTAATACTGTTTTTTTGGTTTGTCCTTTTTTAGTAACCATTACCACATAATGATTGTTGATGTATTCTTCATCTTTCAAGTCTTGAGTAACTAAGAATGCTTTTACAACGTCATCATTTTCTATATTGATTAGATTTTGGATGGCTCTACCTTTAGAAGTTTTTCCTCCTTCAGGAATTTCATAAACTCTCATCCAAAATACTTTTCCTTTTTTAGTAAAGAAGAGCATGTATTGATGGTTGGTAGCGACAAATAAATGTTCTAAGAAATCTTCATTTCTAGTAGAAACTCCTTTTTGACCTCTTCCACCTCTGTTTTGTGTTTTGTATTCAGATAAATCTGTTCGTTTTACATAACCAGCATTAGAGATAGTAACCACTACCTTAGTATTAGGTATCATATCTTCAATACTAACATCTCCACCAGCATACTCAATAATAGAACGTCTGTCATCACCATATTTAGCTTTAACTTCACCTAATTCATCTTTAATAATAGACATTCTACGTTCTTTATTTGCTAAAATATCTTTTAAGTCTTCAATGGTTTTCATGATTTCATCATACTCCGCTCTTAGCTTGTCTTGTTCTAGACCTGTAAGCTGACGCAAACGCATTTCCACAATAGCTTTCGCTTGAATTTCTGAAAGCTCAAAGCGTTCTTCTAAATTCTTTCTAGCTTCATCTGCATTTTTAGAGGCACGAATTATTTTAATTACTTCATCAATATTATCTGATGCAATAATTAATCCTTCTAATATATGTGCTCTAGCTTCGGCTTTTTTAAGTTCGAATTGTGTTCTTCTAACAACAACTTCATGACGATGATCTACAAAATGACCAATAATTTGCTTTAAGTTTAATAATTCTGGACGACCATTAACCAACGCAATATTATTTACACTAAATGAAGTTTGAAGTGCAGTATATTTGTATAATTTATTTAAAACAATATTAGGAATGGCATCTTTTCGTAAAACGATAACAATACGTCTTCCTAAACGAGAAGTTTCATCTTTAATAGCTGAAATTCCGTCTAATTTTTTATCGTTTACCATAGAGGCAATACGTTGCTGTAAGTCCGATCCGTTTACTTGATACGGCAATTCGGTTACTACAATACACTCTCTATTATTGATAGTTTCAAATTCGGTTTTAGCACGAATAACTATTCGTCCTCTACCTGTATGAAACGCTGCTTTTACACCATCATAACCGTAAATTGTTCCTCCAGTAGGAAAATCTGGTGCTTTAATGTGTTGCATTAATTCATCTATTTCAATGTCATTATTATCAATATAGGCAACAGTACCATCAATAACTTCAGAAATATTATGAGGTGCCATATTGGTTGCCATACCAACAGCAATACCAGAAGCTCCGTTAATCAATAAACTTGGAATTCTTGTAGGTAAAACCGTAGGTTCTTGTAAAGTGTCATCAAAATTTAAACGATGATCTACGGTATCTTTATCAATGTCTGCCAACATATCTTCAGATATCTTACGCATTCTCACCTCAGTATAACGCATTGCTGCAGCTCTATCACCATCAGGTGAACCAAAGTTACCTTGACCATCAACCATTTCGTAACGCATAGACCAATCTTGCGCCATACGTACCATAGCATCATAAACGGAAGTATCTCCATGTGGATGATACTTACCTAAAACTTCCCCAACAATTCTAGCGGACTTTTTATGTGCTCCTGTTGCTTTAATTCCTAATTCATGCATACCAAATAAAACACGTCTATGAACTGGTTTTAAACCATCACGAACATCTGGTAAAGCTCTTGAAACAATTACAGACATTGAATAATCAATGTAAGCACTTTTCATTTCATCTTCAATATTTACTGGAATTATATTTTCTCCTTCTATCATAAAATTCAATTAATTTATTTAGTTTAATTTCGAATATGCAATTTACAACTTTTATACTTTTTGCCAATGTTTTTTTTGTAAAAAAATCAATTTTTTATTAACAATTTTAACAGCATAGTGTGTTGTTTTAAAAACGGAATTGTAATCAGTACCAAATACACTTTATTCCAATAATTATAAAGGTTTAAAAGAATGATAATTTCTTGTTTTAAAACGATAAATCCTTTTTTTATGTTGATTTTTGTTAAAATAATAAATAATAAATTCAAAAATTAAAAAAAATACTATCTTTACAACTTAAAATATACATGATAATGGACGAGAATTTTTCACCAAGAGTAAAAGATGTAATATCATATAGTAAAGAAGAAGCTATTAGATTAGGACATGATTTTATAGGTACAGAGCATTTAATTTTAGGAATTTTAAGAAAAGGAGATGGTACTGCTATAGATATTATTGAAAAGCTTGATATAGATATTTCTTATCTTAGAAAAAAAATTGAAATGTTGAGTCCTGCTAATCTTGAAAACATCAATAAATCAGTTAATCGGAATTTACACTTAACTAAACAAGCAGATAGAGCATTAAAAACCACTTTTTTAGAAGCAAAGGTTTATAAAAGTGATTTTGTGAATACTGCACATTTATTGTTGTGTATTTTACGAAATGAAAACGATCCAACTACTAAATTGTTACAAAAATTTGATATGAACTACAACAAAGCAAAAGAAACTTTTAATCGCTTATCGTATGATAATTCAGAACCAAATGAAAATGAGGATTTTGAATTTCCATCTTTTGAAACGCCAAGCGATGATGAACCTTTAGGCGAAATGCCTAAAAGTCCGTTTGATGATTTGCCAAAAAGCAAACCTACACCAAAAAAATCTAAAACACCCGTTTTGGATAATTTTGGAAGAGATTTAACTTTTCTTGCTGAAAATGATAAATTAGATCCTGTGGTTGGTCGAAAGACCGAAATAGAGAGAATATCTCAAATTTTAAGCAGGAGAAAGAAAAATAATCCAATTTTAATTGGAGAGCCTGGAGTAGGGAAGAGTGCTATTGCTGAAGGTTTAGCTTTGCGAATTATTCAAAGAAAAGTATCACGTATTTTATTTAATAAGCGAATTATCTCTTTAGATTTAGCAAGTTTAGTTGCAGGAACAAAATATAGAGGTCAGTTTGAAGAACGTATGAAAGCGTTGATGAATGAATTGGCAAAAAATGATGATATTATTTTATTTATTGATGAAATTCACACCATTGTTGGTGCTGGAGGAGCAACAGGTTCTTTAGATGCAAGTAACATGTTAAAACCTGCTTTAGCGAGAGGAGAAATACAATGTATTGGAGCAACTACTTTAGATGAATATCGTCAGAATATTGAAAAAGATGGTGCTTTAGAAAGACGTTTTCAAAAAGTAATGGTTGAACCAACTTCGGTTGATGAAACGATACAGATATTACATAATGTTAAGAGTAAATACGAAGACCATCACAATGTTACTTATACAGATGATGCTATTGAGGCTTGTGTAAAGCTAACCAATAGATATATGACTGATAGGTTCTTACCAGATAAAGCAATTGATGCTTTAGATGAAGCTGGATCACGAATACATATTACCAATATTGTAGTACCAGAACAAATTTTATCTCTAGAAAAACAACTAGAAGAAATAAAAGATAAAAAAACAGCAGTTGTTAAATCTCAACGTTATGAAGAAGCAGCAAAATTACGTGATGATGAAAAACGCATTGAAAAAGAATTGGCTTTTGAACAACATAAATGGGAAGAAAATACCAAAGCAAATAGAGAAACTGTAACCGAAGAAAATGTAGCAGAAGTAGTCTCTATGATGACTGGTATTCCTGTGAATCGTGTTGCGGAAGCTGAGAGTAATCGTTTAGCTGAATTGCCTAATTTAATTAAAGGAAAAGTGATTGGTCAAGATGAGGCTGTTCAAAAAGTGATTAGAGCTATACAACGGAATAGAGTAGGACTTAAAGATCCAAACAAACCAATAGGCTCATTTATCTTTTTAGGACAGACAGGAGTTGGGAAAACACAATTAGCAAAAGTTTTAGCAACCGAATTATTTGACAATGCAGATGCGCTCATTAGAATAGATATGAGTGAATATATGGAAAAATTTGCTATTTCAAGATTGGTTGGAGCTCCTCCAGGATACGTTGGTTATGAAGAAGGTGGTCAGCTTACTGAAAAAGTGAGACGCAAGCCATATTCTGTAGTTTTATTAGATGAAATTGAAAAAGCGCATCCAGACGTGTTTAATATGTTACTTCAAATTTTAGATGATGGTTTTATTACCGATAGTTTAGGTAGAAAAATTGATTTTAGAAATACCATTATTATCATGACTTCAAATATTGGAGCAAGACAATTAAAAGATTTTGGAACAGGTGTTGGATTTAATACTTCTACAAAGTCAAATCAAGCAGAAGATCACGCAAAAGGAATTTTAGAGAATGCCTTAAAGAAAAGCTTTGCACCAGAATTTTTAAATAGAATTGATGATGTTATTGTGTTTAATGCTTTAGAAAAAGAGGATATTCATAGTATTATTGATATTGAATTAGAAAAATTATTAGATAGAATATCAGATTTAGGCTATACCTTAACTTTAACAGATAAAGCAAAAGATTTTATTGTGGATAAAGGATTTGATAAGCAATATGGTGCTCGTCCGTTAAAACGTGCAATTCAGAAATATATTGAAGATGCTTTAGCGGAAAAAATAGTAAATTCAGCTTTAAAAGAACACGATACTATACTAATGGATTATGATAAGAAAAAAGATGAATTAACTATTGATATCAAAAAAGGAAATCAAGAAGAGTCTTCAAAAGAAGCTTAAAAAGTTTTAGAAAATCAGTGTCTAAATGGCACTGATTTTTTTTTAAGCCACGAATTACACAGATCAACACAAATCACTATGTTTCCTATGTGTTAAAAAACCACGAATTACACAAATTTACACGAATTACTTGATGTAAAAATTTACACAGATTTTATAAATCACTATGTTTCCT
>CAZYKN010000062.1:4561-8822 GCA_964648135.1 uncultured Flavobacteriaceae bacterium | reverse complement strand
TGCCTTCTACCGAATAATCTAAAATAGAATGTACATTTTTAGTATACATTTTTTCAATGGTGTCCATACAATCGTCTTCGGTTACTCCTCCACAAAAATGGTCAAAAACCGTAGCTCTAATTAAATGTTCTACTGGCAAATGAGCCTTTAAAGCAAAATTTGTTACCGCAGTACCAATACGAACTAAAGGCTCTTTTTGTATCATTTTAAACAAAAAATAAGCACGTTCTAATTCACTATCCTTTTTTATTGCAAAAGCAATTTCTGTATTCTGAAAAATATTTTCCATTAGTATAAATTTGATGCACAAAATTAGCTAAATTGTAGTAATAAAAAGTGATATAAATCAAAAAAAAATGTAATTTGCAATCCGTTATTAACCATACTATGAAATTAATTAAAGCTACAAACTACTCCATCATTTTTAATCAAGAGGACTATTCATTATTAGCTATTTTATTACAAGAAGGTGATTATTCATCCTTTTTTGTTTTGGTAGATGAGCATACCAAAGAATTTTGTTTACCTATATTTAATGCTAAAATTGATTTACCTTATGAGTTAATTACAATTCCTTCAGGCGAAAGCCATAAAAACCTAGAAACTTGTACTAATGTTTGGAATAAATTGGCTGCATTAGGAGCTGATAGAAAAAGTGTTTTAATTAATATTGGTGGTGGAATGCTTACCGATATTGGTGGATTTATTGCAAGTACATTTAAACGAGGAATGCCTTTTATTAATATTCCAACCTCACTTTTAGGAATGGTTGATGCTTCGGTTGGTGGAAAAACAGGTATTGATTTTAACGGATTAAAAAATCAGATTGGTTTGTTTGCAAATCCAGAAATGGTAGTGATTGACACAGAATACCTCAACTCTTTACCACTACGTGAACGTATTTCTGGAATGGCGGAAATTATTAAATATGCGCTTACTTATGATGCCCATTTATGGGAAAATATTAAACTGAATTTTACGACTAGAAAAACAAGAATATCGGAATTTGTTCATCGTTCTATCGAAATAAAAAACGAAATTGTTCTTAAAGATCCTAAAGAACAAAACTTACGAAAAATATTAAATTACGGTCATACCATTGGTCATGCTGTGGAAACTTTTTTCCTACAAAATGACAAAAAAAAGTCCTTAACTCATGGTGAAGCAGTAGCTATTGGATTGGTTTGTGAAACCTATATTTCTAATAAATTATATGATTTTCCTAAAAGGGAATTGACCTTACTTAAAAAACATATTCATAAATTATTTGGAAAAATACACCTTGATAAAACAGACTACAAAGCCATTTTAGATTTAATGAAACACGACAAAAAAAACATTCAAGGTGAAGTCCGTTTTGTTTTGCTAGAAGACCTTGCTAAAACTAAAATTGATTGTGTGGTAGAAACAACATTGATTGTGGAAGCATTAGATTATTACAATTTGCAATTTTTTTAACCACATAGACACATAAGAAAATATAGTAATTCGTGGTTTTTAAACACATAGGAACATAGGTAACATAGTAATTAGTGAAAATCTGTGGTTTTTAAACACATAGACACAGTAGCAACATTAACTCATGACAAAAATTAATAAATATTAAAAAAATAAATTAAGATATACGGATTTTTTAGACCTCACAGGTTTTAAAAACCTGTGAGGTCTTTAAAGAGTAATACTTTCTCAAAAATAATGAAGGCAACATATACATTAGAGCAACTACCAAAAATCGCAAAAAAAATTATTTCGCTTACTAAAAATAAAAAAACAATCCTTTTTTATGCAGCAATGGGTGCAGGAAAAACAACACTAATTAAAGAAATTATTAAACAATTAGGCGTAACAGACAATGTAAGCTCACCAACTTTCTCACTTGTAAATGAATATTTTTCAGAAAAAAACGGACTAATATATCACTTTGATTTTTACAGAATTGAAGACGAAGAAGAAGCCTTAGATATGGGAATTGAAGATTATTTTTATGCCAATGCTTGGTGTTTTGTAGAATGGGCAGAACGTATTGAAAATTTAATTCCGTTAGATGCAAGTATTGTGAATATTGATATTGTTGATGAGCAAACTAGAACAATAACCCTTAATGAATAATGAATGTAGCAATTAGATTAATTCAACCAAACGATAATAAAGTTATTGCGAGTATCATTAAAAGTGTATTAACCGAACTCAATTATAATTTAAAAGGAACTGCATTTTATGATAAAGAAACAGACAATATGTTTGAAGCCTACCAAAGTAAAAAAGCCATTTATTATGTTGCTCTTTTAAATGGTGAGATTGTTGGAGGTTGTGGTGTCAATCAGTTATCAAACGAAAAATCAACTATTTGTGAATTGCAAAAAATGTATATACTTCCTCATGCTAGAGGAAAAAAAATTGGACAACAATTAATTGCTAAATGTATTGATTTTGCTAAAAAAATGGATTATAAAACTTGCTATTTAGAAACATTTCCTAAAATGTTTGCTGCCATACATTTGTATAAAAAAAATGGTTTTTATCAATTACCAAAAGCCTTAGGAGATACTTGCCATTATACATGTAATGTTTGGATGCAGAAAGATTTGTGAATTATTATGCTAAATCTTAAAAACAAATCACTCAACTTGTGAATTTTCAAAACGCACTAAATACATCTTTAATCTCCTTAGGAATTCTAGCAATTTTTTGAGTTTTTGCATCTAATAAAATCCATGTGGTTTTTGATTTTGCTAAGAGGATTTCCTTTCTATACATTTCAACTTTTCTAATAGATTTTACGCCTTCTAAAGTGTCAATCCATGTTTTTATAGTGATTTTCTCATTTAAAAAAGCAGGTTTAAGATAATCTATTTCGTGTCTAGATGCAACCCAAATATATTTTTTATTTATTTCTTCATTCGATAAACTATTCCAATGCAAAATAGAAACTTTATTGATCCATTTTAAATAAACCACATTATTTACATGGTTTAAAGCATCAATATCTTCTTTAGTAACTAGCAATGAATATTCGTAAGTTTTCATCTATCAAAAATAGTATTTTTTACTTAATTTTGAACTGATTTTCTTTAATAACAATAAATCATCTAAAATGGAAAAATTTAATCAATTATTTGAACACCTTCAACAGAGTATTGAACGAGATGATTTTGTAAAAATAACCTTGAGCAAACCTTTAAGTAAGCGCAACGAACTCGTAAATGTATATATACGATTGATTGAATTAAAAAACAAACAGCACCTTTCTTTTACTTATAGATTTAAAACAAATGATCAAGTAAAAAATTACACTCTTGAAGATGCAAGAAGCGTTATTGAAGATTTATTATTGAATAAATTTAGATTTGCTACTCTTTTTTCTTTAAAAGAAGATGTTCAACTATTTGTTTCTAAGAAAAAAGTGGTGAGTTACAAAACGCAATTTCCGAGTTTTAAAAATAAACCACCAGAAACACACAACAAACCCAAAGAACACAAAGTAATTACTGGTGAATACTTAACCTATTTAGGTGTAAGCGATAAAAATGGAAAAATTATCCCTAAAATGGCGGACAAATACCGTCAGATTAATAAATATCTAGAAATTATTGATAATTTGGTGAGCACTTCTAACCTTCCAAAAACTGTTCATATAGTTGATATGGGTTCTGGTAAAGGCTATCTTACTTTCGCTCTGTATGATTACTTGAAAAACACCAAAGGCTTTGATGTTGAAATTACAGGTATTGAACTCCGTCAAAAATTAGTAGCTTATTGCAATGATATTGCTCAAAAATGCGGCTTTGAAAAATTAAATTTTGAATGTAAACGTATTGAAGATTATAATGAAAAGCGTATTGATATTCTAATTGCACTTCACGCTTGCGATACTGCAACAGATGATGCTATTTATAAAGGATTGACTTCTAAAGCAGAAATTATTGTAACCGCTCCGTGTTGCCATAAACAAATAAGACAGCAAGTAAAAGGCACAGAACATGAAAGTCCTATTTTAAAATATGGTATTTTTAAAGAACGTCAATTTGAAATGGTAACCGATACTATGCGAGCTCTACTTTTAGAAAAAGAAAATTATCAAACCAATATTTTTGAATTTGTATCTAACGAACACACACGTAAAAATGTGATGCTTGTTGGTAAAAAATCCATCAAAAAAAATGATGTAACGTTAATTTCTGAAAAAATAAATTCCATTAAAACCGAATTTGGAATAAAAGAACATTACTTGGAAAAATTATTAAAGAAGGAAGATTGAAGA
>CAZYKN010000062.1:0-4461 GCA_964648135.1 uncultured Flavobacteriaceae bacterium | reverse complement strand
AAAAGCCATCACAAAATGATTTCCAACATGTTCAATGTGAAATACTTCTCCTTGTATTTTAAAACCTTGTTTTCTATAAAAATTTACTGCGTTTTCTCTAGCATTACACCATAAAACATTGGCATTATTCTCAATACAAAATTCTTTTACTTTATTTACCAACAATGCTCCTACTCCATTTTTTTGAAATTCTTTAGAAACTGCCATTCCTCTTAATTGAAATTGCTTATTGTTTAATAACGGATTCGATTTCTCCATTACAGTAACAATTCCAATAAGGATATTTTTAGAAAAGCAACCAAAATGAACTGTTTTTTTATCAAAATCTCCTTGATATTGATAAATATATTCATCACAAGTCTTTAAAACCGACAAACGTAAAGGATAGGTTTCTTTTGCTGAAATTTGCTTAATAATCATTCTAAATTCCTGTAAAATTAGATGGTGTAATGGCTTTTAATTCTTTTTTAATTGAGTTATCAACAGACAAACCTTCAATAAATTGATGCATGGATTGTTTGGTTATTTTATCATTGGTACGTGTAAGCTCTTTTAAAGCTTCATACGGATTTGGATAAGATTCTCTGCGCAAGATAGTCTGAACAGCTTCGGCAACAACTGCCCAATTTTCTTCTAAATCAGCTTCAAATTTTTCTTTATGGAGCAATAGCTTGTTCAAACCTTTTAAGGTAGAAGTAAATCCAATAATGGTATGTGCCAACGGAACACCAACATTTCTGAGCACTGTTGAATCTGTTAAATCACGTTGCATTCTAGAGATTGGCAACTTTCGTGAAAGATGCTCAAAAATGGCATTTGCTAGACCTAAATTACCTTCGGAATTTTCAAAATCAATTGGATTGACTTTATGAGGCATTGCTGATGAGCCAACTTCTCCTTTTTTAATTTTCTGCCCAAAATAATTCATAGAAATATAAGTCCAAAAATCACGATTTAAGTCGATTATTATAGTATTTATACGCTTTAAAGCATCAAACTGAGCAGCTAAATGATCGTAATGTTCTATTTGAGTAGTAGGAAAAGAATGATGTAAACCCAAAACTTTTTCAACAAATTGAGTGCCAAATGCTTTCCAATCAATGGAAGGATAAGCAACAAAATGCGCATTGTAATTTCCTGTTGCTCCGCCAAATTTTGCAGCATAAGGTATTTGTTGTAGAAGATGTACTTGTTGCTCAATACGTTCAACAAAAACAGCAATTTCTTTTCCTAAACGTGTTGGTGTTGCTGGCTGACCATGTGTTCTTGCAAGCATCGATACATTTTCCCAAGTTTTAGCTAATTCCTTTAATTTAACTAATAAATTAGCCAATTCTTTATAGTAAACATGATCAAAAGCATCGTTTATAGATAATGGAACAGCAGTATTATTGATGTCTTGTGAGGTTAATCCAAAATGGATAAATTCTTTATATTTTTCTAATTTTAAAGAATCAAATTTTTCTTTAATAAAGTATTCAACAGCTTTAACATCGTGATTGGTAACTGCTTCAATTTTTTTAATTTTTTGAGCATCATTAGAAGTGAATTTTTCATAAACAGCTCTCAACTCAGCAAATAAATTGTTGTCAAAGGTTTTCAATTGAGGCAATGGAATTTCACAAAGTGCAATAAAATATTCTATTTCTACTTTTACTCTGTATTTAATAAGTGCTTCTTCTGAAAAATAATGTGCTAAATGTGCTACTTTTTTTCTGTATCTACCATCAATTGGTGAAATGGCATTGAGTTGTGTTAAATCCATTTTAGTTTATTTAAAAAACAAATTTAATTAAAAAACAAGATAATTAGTTTAGATATTTTAAAGGTTATTAAAGAGTTTTTAACGGTATTTATTCTTCCGTTGAGTTCACTAAAAAATTCCTCAAGAAAGCTAAACACAGAGTTTATATAAGGAAATAGCAAAACTTAATTTATAATATTTTCAAGCTTACACAAAAAACCTCGTTTTATACACACCTTTGGTTGATTTAGTTCAACATTGGACTAATTTCTTGGTGGTTTTGATTGCCATAGTTTTGGTTATTAGACATTTTTTTCATTCCTCAATTTGATCAATAATCCAATTTATCCAACTCAAAATTGTAGATGCCCTTCTATGAAATGTTACATCAGAGTTAATATTATGTAAATCAGATATTTTCATTATTCCAACAATTACATCTCTACTTGGTTGCTCTGAATTTTCAAAATAGAGTTTAATTACGTGATTAAATACTTGATGCGACAGAATTATTTTAAAAAACTCAATTTGTCTATCAGAAATATTTAAACTAAATATTCGTTTACCCAAATCAGTCAAAAAATAACTTATTTCTCCGTTTTCTCTTGATTTACTAATCAGTCCTAAATATCTTCCTGCATCTGTATAATAATTTGTTTGCCTAACATCAAAATCATAGTTTACTGTTATGTATTCACGAGTCAACGAACCGTTTTCGTTTAACAACTCGCAAAGATTAATTACTCTATCAAAAGAATCTGCTTGTGGAAAAGGAATTTCTAACTCTCTTGTTATTTGTATTTCGTTTGCAATTTTTTGAATTAACTCTAGATTTATTGCACTATCACGAATTATATATCTTTTTTCATTTTTTAATTTTAGAGAATTATAATGATTTGGATCTTCAAAAACGTATTCTCTAAAATGAAAAATTCCATTAGAATATGTTAAAAAAATTGATTTGACTTCCTTGGTTATTTTATTATTCCATAATTTGTATGGATAATACATTTGCCTAATTAAAAAATCTTTTGAAATTGAGTTTTTTGCCTCAATTAAACTTAAAGAATTTACACCTTCATAACCACCATCTATTTCTATTTGACTGTTATTTACAACAATATTTAAGTTTGATTTTTGGGTTTGAATATTAAAATCAAAACGCAAGGAACTCATTCTACCACTAACAGTTGGTTTTACATCTTCGTCTTGTACAAAATCTTCTATAATACCAGTTACAAATGCACAATTTAAAGCTGTAGATTCACTTGTAATATTATCGTGTTTGATACTTTCTAAATAATTTGGAAAATTAATTTTAATTGGTGTAGGATCTTTGCTCTCAAAATCTTTAAAAGTCTCAAAATCAGAAATAACATAACCACCTCTTGAAATTGGTAATATAGAAAGTCTATTTTCTGAAAAAATTTTTGGTAATTGTGAACGAAAATCAAATTTTGTCATTAAACGAGCTTCTCGAAACTCATTTATTTGCCTAGAAGTAATTTCAAAAGATCCATTTTTCAGAACGTTTTTCGAAATATTATACTTAGCAAATAGCCTATTCCAAGCAATATCGTTTTTAGTATCACTCATAATTTCTAATTAGCACTTCATCAACTTCTCCACGTTTTGAGGCATTTGAATTTATTGATCTGTTTGCTTTTACAAAAGTTATATTATAATCTGAATATTGGTCTAAAATAAATTGTGTTGCTGAATTAGAAACTAAAAATTTAATTCCTTTTTTGTCAAGTTTATCACAAAGTTCTCTCAACCTTACTTGATCAAAAATATTGAAACCACCTTGAATATAACCTGTGAAATTTGAACTTTTAGAAACTGGATCATAAGGCGGATCAAAATATACAAACGCTCCTTTTCTTATGTTTTTTACCGCACTTTCAAAATCTCCGTTAATAATAGTTATATCGTTAGAATTAAAATAATTACTAACAGCTCTAATTGTTACGTCATTTACAATATTTGGATTTTTATATTTCCCAAAAGGCGAGTTGAATTCCCCTGAATTATTTACTCTGTACAATCCATTATAACAAGTTTTGTTTAAGTAAATAACCCTTGAAGCCTTTTTTATGTTTGAAAGTTGGTCAAAACCTTCCTGACGGTCTAAAGCTCTAATATTATAAAAATATTCTGATTCGTTAATGTGTGATTTTAAATCTTCAATTAATTCTTCTGGATGATTTTTTATTACGTTGTAAGTATTTACAAGTTCCGCATTGAAGTCATTTATAATTGCTTTTTTTGGCTGAATTTTAAATAATACAGCTCCTCCACCAACAAAAGGCTCATAATAAGTTGTATAGTTTTTAGGTAAAAGTTCATTAATAGCTGGCATTAACTGTCTTTTTCCGCCAACCCATTTTAAGAATGGTGCTATTAATTTATTTTTTTTCATTTGATCATTTTATTAATGAATTTAAATTAACTACATTTTCTATAGAATAATGCTGTAAATTTAGCTCAAACAATTGATTTATGCAAGTATTGTTAATAAATATTCGTTTTACCATTTTTTGATAATTCTCAATCACAACTTTGTGTCTTTGCGCTTTTGCGAAAAAAGGAGGTTATAAAGTTCCACTATATTAATGAACTCAGCGCTTCCACATTCATTTTTTTAAACATTTTATCATCTAATAAAGTAGCACTCATATTTAGTTTAGATTGCTGTAAATTAATGATTTTGTCTT
>CAZYKN010000061.1:0-8830 GCA_964648135.1 uncultured Flavobacteriaceae bacterium | reverse complement strand
AATTAAGAAGCCTTTACGTTGCGTTACATTAGCGGTAAACGTTGGTTTTATAACTTGTGTTTTTTCAATAAGAGAAATGGTTTCTTTATCTTTAAGAATGGTTGCAGGTCTATCGTGTTCCAAAATATTTTCAGCATCAGCAACTTCAATTAAATCATCCATTTTTTTCATTCCGTAAGACGGACATAAACTTGCGGCTTCAACAATAGAAAAACCTTCTGTTTTAATGGCTTGGATGAGCGTATCTTTTACTTTTTTGGTGTTGTTTACACGAACAGCAAAACGAGCTCCAGAAGCATGAGCCAACTCAATCAAATCAAAAGGAGGGATATCTTGCTCAAAATCAATGATTTTCTTATATTTTTTAGTTGATAAACCACTAATTTGACCACCAGTCATTCCATAAAGAAGATTATTTAACACAATTAAGGTCATATCTACATTTCTACGTGCAGCCTCTAAGATATGTTGCAAACCAATGGTTGCACCACCATCACCAATAAAAGCAATAACTTTTTTATTTTTATTTTCTGATAATGCCATGGCAACTCCCAAGCCAAGCGCAGGAGAACGACCATGTAAACCGTGAATTGTATGTGTTGCAAATAACGGGTCAATTAAACCACTACAACCAATATCACTCACAACAACTACGTCTTTTGCTTCTAGGTTGAGTTCTTTTAACGCTTTATTTAGCGAATGTATTGAGATTCCATGTCCGCAACCAGGACAAAATGGAAATTTTTTATCTGTTAAAAACGAATTTGGATTTTTTGTCATTTTATTTTTCTTTTAGAATTCGTTAGCAATTATTTAAGGATGGTATTAATGATTTCTTTAGGAGTTATCATGTGTCCAACCTTGTTTACTTGTTTTATATTTTTTTGTTTACGAGCACCAAACAAAATTTCTTTAAGCTGTCCAGTCAAGTTTTCTTCAGCAATGATAATTTCATTGTAAGTATCAAAAATATCAAATAGCTTAGGATTTACAGGAAGTAAGGATTTTAATACCAATAAGTCAATTCTTTCCTGCTTGTTGCGCAATTCATTTATGGCATCACGAGAAGCATCTGATGTAATTCCCCAAGTAACCAATAATCTGTTGCTATGGTCTTGTTTATCCAAATCATAAACAGTCAATTCATCAATACGTTTAATAAATTTATCGTGTAATCTTTGAGTATTTGCCAGAGCTTCTGGGTCATTTTTACGAATATTAGCGTGTTGATCATGTGTAGAAGCAGTGATTTTCACTAAATGATTATCATTTCCTAACGGAAGAAAATCAGGTACTAGTTGTTTGTTGGCTTTGTATGGAATATATTCACCATCAATTTTTACTTTTGGACGTTCTATTTTCTGGATGGGTTTTAAGGTATTCAAATCGAATGACTTTTGATACATTACCATTTCTTTAGAAGTCAATAAAAAGACTGGAGTTCTAAATTTTACGGCTGTTTCTACTGCTTTTGCTGCTAATTCCCAAGCATCTTCAAAATTAGATGGAGAAAATACAGGAACAGGATAATTTCCAGAGATAATTCCATTTAAAATGGATAAATCTCCTTGTGCTCCAGTAGTTGCAGAACCTGTACTTGGTCCTAAACGCTGTGTAATTATAATAACCAAAGGCAATTCCATGGCATAAGCCATATTAATACTTTCCACCATAAGTGCAATTCCAGGAAACGCACTTGAAGTAGCAGGTAATTTTCCAGTAGCAGCTAAACCAGCCATCCATTGGAAAGTAGAAATCTCGTCTGGAGCTGCATAAAACTGTGGAAAACGCTCTTTTCCGTATTTATACATCCAGTTTGATGGTGTAATTGGATAGGCTACAAAAGCATCCGCACCAGCTTGTACCAAAGCTTCAATCATTAGCTTTGAACCATCTATTAACGTAAGTTTTTTATCTGTTGTTTTCAATTTGAAAATATTTTTAAGCAAAATTAAAAGATTAATAATGGTTAAAAACTGCTTTATATCAGTTCTAATCTTTTTTTAAAAATAAATTTAGTTTAGAGTAACATTAGTTACACAGTATTTAGAATTATTCTAAATTATTAATTTTATCAACAAGAATACAAGATTAAAATATGCTATAAATTATGTTATTTCAATGGATTACACAATTCCTGTAAAAAATAAATTAAACATATTTTATTTAGAGAAAATAAAAAATGAAATTGAAGATTAAAAGATGATATAATTCATAAATCAAACTTTTATTCACTCGTAAATTTGCTGTGTTAATTTTAAAACAGATGACAACACGTAAATTTTCATTAAAAAAATTTGTTTTTACCTTTTTAATAGTACTATTAATTTGGTATGCATTTACCACTTCATTACATCCAGAAGAACTTATTGTTGGAGTAGTCATAAGCTTGCTTATATCATATATAAGTGTGCGTAGTTTTGATTGTTGCGATCCTGTATTGTTGAGTTTTTCACATATAGGATATTTTTTTATGTACTTTTTTGTATTTATTATCGCTTTAATCAAATCTAATTTTGATGTAGCTCGAAGAGTTTTATCTCCTAAATTAGACATCAATCCTGGAATTGTAGTGTTTAAAACAAAACTCAAAAACGATTTTGCTAAAATGGTCTTAGCCAATAGCATCACTTTAACGCCTGGAACACTTACCGTTGATGTGATTAAAAATAATTTTTACATCCATTGGATAGATGTTAAAACCGAAGATCCTGAAGAAGTATATCAGCAAATAGCAGCACCATTTGAAAAAATATTATTAAAAATATACAATTAATGTTATGGAAGTATTTATAACAAATATTATTTACATCGCAATACTACTTATTTCGGTTGCAGCCATTCTAAGTGGTATAAGATTCATTAAAGGACCAACAACCGCAGATAGAACCATTGCTTTGGATACTATATCTATCATTGCTGTTGCAGTTTTAGTTTTATTAGGCTATTTATTTAACAGATACATATATATAGACTTGACTTTAGTTTATGCAGTCTTAGGGTTTATAGGAATTATTGTTATCGCAAGATTTATAGAAAAAGCATTGTAATGGAAGAATTATTAGAAATATTAGAAGTTATGGGTGCCATTTTAATTTTATTAGGAAGTGTTTTCCTTTTATTAGGTGCAATTGGTATTTATAGAATGCCAGATTTATACAACCGTTTACAAGCAGGTACAAAAGCAACTACACTTGGTGCAATGAGCTTGATTTTTGGAGTTGGATTAATGCAACCAAACTGGTTGTTGAAATTGGTGGTAATCATCTTGTTTATTGCTTTTGCAAATCCGTTAAGTTCTCATGCCTTAGCAAGAGCCTCATACAGACAAGGGAAAAAACCGTATGCGAATAATGATGAAGAAATTGTGGCAGTAGATCACTACGAAAAAGCCGTCAAAAAAGAAATGAAAAAATTAAAGAAAAAAATTAAAGAAATATAAAATATAACATTCAAAACTCAAATAATGGTATTTATTCTATTTTTAATCGTTATGGCAATTATTTTAATTGCAGCAGCCATTTACTCAATCGTTCAAGAAGATTTATTATATGCTGTTATTGCAACAGGAGTGGTTAGTTTAATCTTATCCGTTTTCTTCTATATGCTTCAAGCACCAGATGTTGCTATTACTGAAGCTGCTATAGGAATTGCTTTAACTACCATCATCTTTGTTATTACTATTCGTAATACTACTAGAGATGAAAATCAGTATAACGAAGATCATATTAACAAATTTAAAAAAATCACAAAAAATGATTAAGCGTTTTATAGTTTTTTTATTGATGGCAACTTTAGGTTTTTTTCTTTATCAAACCTTTGCTACCATTCCTTTTGGAGAGAGTAGAATAGGAGATTTAGAAAATCCTACAACGGTATCATCATTTTATTTAAAAAAATCACCTCAAGATTTACAAGTAGCTAATTCAATTACTGCTGTTGTGGTAAATTTTAGAGGTTTTGACACCTTAGGTGAAGTTACCGTATTATTTTTAGCCGTTACTGGTTTGGCCAGTATCTTATACAGAAAAGAGGAAGAAGAAGAGTTAAAACATCGATTTGAAGTACCTTCATCAACTTTAATGCGTTCTGGAGCAAAAATTTTGTTTCCACTCATCTTACTATTAGGAATTTATGTATTTATTCACGGACATTTAACTCCTGGTGGTGGATTTCAAGGAGGCGCAATCATTGCCACAGGTTTCTTATTGATGCTAATTACTTATAAAGGATTTAAAACCAATCATAAAATAATGGTTTGGCTGGAAAGTTTAGCTGGTTTAGGCTTTGTGTTTGTTGGGTTTTACGGATTATTCCAATACGGTTCATTTCTGCAAAACACAGGTTCCGTTGGTCATCTAAACGACTTGATTAGTGGTGGTTTTATTCCGTTAATTTACATTTTTGTTGGTATTAAAGTAGCAACAGAGCTTACCAATGTTTTAGATATTTTGTTGAACATTAAACCAAGAAAAAAATGACAAGTATTCAAGATATATTTATAGAATATAAAGACATTTTAAGTGTTGCTGTGTATGGAACAGCTATTGCGCTTATTGTAATTGGTCTTTATGCAGTGTTAATGAAAAAACACTTGGTTAAAATAGTTATTGGTTTATCTATTATGGATGCTGGTATTCATCTACTATTTGTAGCGGTTGGATATATTTCTGGTGGAACAGCTCCTATTTTTTCACCAGGAAACGAACATGCAGCCAATAAAATGGTAGATCCTGTACCTCAAGCTTTAGTTTTAACAGCTATTGTTATTGGCTTTGCAGTTACTGCTTTAGCTTTATCATTAGTGATTAGATTATACAAACATCATCACACAGCAAATATTGATCAATTAAAATCATTAAAATGGTAATAAGTCCTGTACATTATATCGCAATTCCTTTGTTAGCGGCATTTTCAATTCCGCTATTATCAAAGATTTATAAAGATGCAGCAAGAATAATTCCTGGTATCGTTTTATTATACGACATCATTATTTCGTTTGTTTTAATGAAACAAGTGGCTGTAAACGGAATGGTAAACGAAATTATTGCTGGTTGGCAAGCTCCTTGGGGAATTAATCTTGTAATTACACCTTTAACAGGATTTTTAGCTACTATGATCTCCATTATGGGATTTATAATTTGGTTATACGGTTTCCGTTTTAAAAGTAAAGTAGATGGTGGTAGAGTTCAGTTTTACGAAACACTACAAATGATGATGATTACTGGTGCTATTGGTGTAATTATTACTGGAGACATCTTTAATCAATTTGTTTTTATAGAAATTGTTGGAATTACAGCCATCTCTTTAACTGCCTTTTATAAGAGTAGAGATGGAGCAGAAGCAGGTTTTAAATACCTGTTAATTGGTAGTTTGGCTTCAACATTTTTATTATTAGCTATTTTGATTATTTACACTCAAGTTGGAACTTTGAATATGGCACAAATTGCAGAAAGAATGCCAAATGTTCCTACTAATATTAAGGTAATTTCATTGATTTTTTTCTTAGTTGGTTTAGGTATTGAAGCAGAAATGTTTCCGCTTAACGGATGGGCTCCAGATGCCTATTCTCAAGCACCATCGCCTACAAGTGCTGCCTTTGCATCCATTGTTTCAGTTGCAGGTGTTTACGCTTTGGTTCGTGTAATTTTTACTTTATTTGATGTGCAAGGTGTACATAATTATTTAATTGTAATGGGCTTTATCACTATGCTTATTGCAGAAATTGCAGCAATCAGACAGAAAGATTTAAAACGAATGTTGGCGTATTCAAGCATTGGTCAAGTTGGTTTAGTTTTAATTGGTTTTGGTATTGGAAGTAAATTAGCCATTGCAGGAGCTTTATTTTTAATGCTTAATCATGGCGTAATTAAATCGTTATTATTCATGGCAGGAAGTTACTTTATTTACAATACCGATACTAAAAAATTAAAATCCTTAAACGGAATACATAAAAAACTACCTGTTGTTTCGTTCTTTTTTGCAATTGGAGCGTTGGCAATTGTTGGTTTTCCTCCATTTTCAGGATTTTGGTCTAAATTCTACATCTTAATGGCTGCTGCCGATGCAAAACATCTTTATTTGATTATAGGTGTGCTTTTAGTAACTATTATTGAAATCACTTATTACCTTAGAGTAGTAGGACGCATTTATTTTTATAAAGAAGATAAAGGAAAAACAGCTTCAAACAAGCCGTCAATCAATGCCATTATTGCAATGACAGTATTGACCTTATTTATTATCCTTATCGGAATTTATCCTGATTTCATCACAAATTATGTAAATCAAGCAGCCGATGCTTTGTTAGATAAATCAAATTATATTAATCAAATCCTTAAATAAAAAATGGAATCTATTACAAGCATATTACTCATTTTGGTTTTTGGAGCTTTGCTTACTTATATTGTAGATGGCATAAGTAGAAAACTAACCGCTATTACTGCTTTTATAGTGGTGTTAGTGGCAAGTGTGCTCTTTTTTACGCAACTAAACCTTGAAAAAACAATCCATTTTAATCTTGCAGGGTTAGATTTACAATGGGGAATTAACGCCTATTCTTTATATTTTGCTTACATCGTTTTTGGTTTGAGTACCTTAGCTTTATTGTATTCCATTAAATATATGGAAGGCAAAGCACGCTTAGGATATTTTTATTCCAGTTTCTTAATGACAGTAACAGGAATGTTTGGTGTAATATTTAGTCAGGACTTTGTTTCACTTTTTATCTTTTGGGAAATAATGACTTGGGCTTCGTTCTTGCTTATTATTTACAATGCCTATTACAATGTAAAAACAAAAGCCATAAAATATATTATTTTCTCTGCCATTGGTGCTTATGCAATGCTTACAGCCATTGTATATATGAAAAGTAACTACGGAACATTTATTATAAGTGATTTAATTGCACAAGGAGCATTCAGTTTTAAAGAAAACAGTTTTATTCCTATATTTTTACTGATTGGTTTTGCTGTTAAAGCAGCGGTTATGCCGTTGCACGTATGGGCTCCAGCAGCTTATTCTAAAAGTCCGATGTCATTTACTACTATTTTCTCTGGTGCGATGTCCAAAATGGGAATATTTGGAATAGGTTTGGTTTTCTCTACCTATTATTTTAGCCATACACAAGATGCTTTTTGGGTAAGAACCATTTTAGCTTGGTTAGGAGGAATTACCGCTGTTATGGCTACCATTTACGCTTTAATACAAACCGATGCTAAAAAATTATTGTCCTATTCATCTGTAGCACAATTAGGTTATATTGTAGTAGGATTATCAACAGGAACAAAATTAGGTGTTATGGCAGCTTTGTATTTAGCCGTTTTACACGCTATTTTTAAAGGAGCTTTATTTATGGTTGCAGGAGCGGTAGAAAAACAGACTGGAACTACGGATATGACTAAAATATCGGGTTTAATTCGTAAGATGCCTTTTACATTCTTAGTTGCTTTAATTTCAATCATAGCTTTAGCTGGTGTACCACCAATTGGAGGTTTTGTAGGTAAATGGTTATTGTACGAAGCGTTAATTACCGAAAGCAATAATTATTTATTGGTTATTGTAGTATTTTTCTCATCAACTGCTGCCTTTTTATATTCATACCGTTTCTTATACGGATTATTTTTAGGACAAGAAGAAGAAGATACTAAAGATGTAAAAGAAGCACCTATTACTATGTTAATTCCAATGCTCATTTTAGCTGCTTTGGCGCTCATTACAGGTTCTTATCCTGGTTTAGTATTTAAACCTGCTGCAGCAGCAATGGAAGCGATTGGATTTACAGATGTTACTTGGCAAATGTCATCACTTACTAATATTTGGGGTAACACAACCAGTCTTCAACTGATAAGTATGTTCATTTTTGCAGTATTTATTATTGCAGGATTGTACCTTACTTTAAAAGGAAGAAAAACTACACGCCAAGTAGGAACTAAAGAAATATCTACTTCTGGTGAATTGCCAAAACCTTGGGAAAATTTCTCTTATCAACAAGACTATTTTAAACCGTTTGAACGTGCTGCTGCACCTTTGTACAGTATTAAAATGAATAGAATATGGAAAAATTTAGGACAAAATTTAGAAGTGTTTTTTGGCTTTCTAAGAAAAATTTATTCAGGTAACGGTCAAACATATGCTTTTTTTGTAATTGTTTTCTTAGTGTTATTATTATTGTTTAAAAACTTTATTTTTTATTAAATGGACGGGATTTTATTTAGAATATTAGGCGCTTTTATAACTGCAATTTTAGCATTTGTAGTAGGTATGCTATTTGGTGGTTTACAAAGAAAAGTAACAGCAAGAGTACAAAATAGAGTTGGTCCTCCTGTATATCAGAACTTTTTAGATTTATTAAAATTACAATCTAAAACAAGTAATGTAGCTCATGGTGTAATGGGACATTTAGCTCCAGTATGGATTATCATTGCAGCAATGACTGTGTTGATGTTTATACCTATTTTACATGGTGATTTATGGTTTAAAAACCTTACTATGAATGGTGATTTAATTTTCCTTTTATATATGATGGTTTTTGGTAGTTTGGGTATGGCACTTGGTGCAGGACAATCTGGAAATCCAAATTCTGCTATTGGTGTAACTAGAGGATTAAGTCAGATGGTTGGATTTGAAATTCCGTTTATGCTAGCTTTAGTCGCTTTAATGTTGCAGTTTAAAACTACTTCAATTGCAGATTTAATGACCTATCAAGCAGAAACAAGTCGATGGATAATTTTGGATAATCCTTTTGCATTTATTGCTGCTTTATTGGCATCGTTAGGAATGTTTAGATATTCTCCTTTTGATATTGTTGGTGCTCCAGCTGAATTGGCTTCAG
>CAZYKN010000060.1:5575-8875 GCA_964648135.1 uncultured Flavobacteriaceae bacterium | reverse complement strand
GTTGTTGAAATTTAATAAGTTAATAGTTAAAAATATAAAAAAAATTAATTATTATAAAAAATATATTTGTAAGATTAAAAAAATTCTACATACTTTTGCCGTCAAATTAGAATTGGTTTAGTCATTTTTAAATGAATTAACCATCCTCTTAATAATAATTTTATACCTTAATATATATGGCAAAAAATTTAGTAATCGTTGAGTCACCTGCAAAAGCAAAAACCATTGAAAAATTTCTTGGAAAAGATTTTCAAGTAGAATCTAGTTTTGGTCATATATCAGATTTACCTAAAAAAGAAATGGGTATTGATGTTGAAAAAACATTTAAGCCTAAATACATTGTTCCATCAGATAAAAAAGCCTTAGTTACTAAGTTAAAGAAATTAGCTAAAAGTGCAGATACTGTTTGGTTAGCAAGTGATGAGGATCGTGAAGGAGAAGCTATTGCTTGGCATTTATACGAGCAGTTAAAATTAAAGGAAGAGAATACAAAGCGTATCGTTTTTCATGAAATTACTAAAACAGCTATTTTAAAAGCAGTTGAAAATCCTAGAAGTATTGATTATAATTTGGTAAACGCTCAACAAGCACGTAGAGTATTAGATAGATTAGTAGGTTATGAATTATCACCTGTACTTTGGCGTAAAGTAAAAGGTGGTTTGTCTGCTGGACGAGTGCAATCCGTTGCAGTACGCTTAATTGTGGAGCGTGAACGTGATATTCAAAATTTTAAAGCCAAAGCAAGTTATAGAGTAGATGCTGAATTTTCTAACGCAAATGGTAAAAAGTTTAAAGCTAAATTACCAAAGAATTTTGCAACTAGAGCAGAAGCAGAGCAGTTTTTGAATTCTTGTGTAAAAGCGGATTTCTCCGTAGCAGATTTACAAGTAAAACCTGCTAAAAAATCACCTGCAGCACCATTTACAACATCAACTTTACAGCAAGAAGCGTCAAGAAAATTGTATTTTCCTGTTGCTAAAACCATGATGATGGCACAACGTTTATACGAAGCAGGTCTAATAACTTATATGAGAACCGATTCGGTTAACCTTTCTAATGATGCAAAAAATGCAGCTGCAGCTGAAATTGTTTCGTCTTACGGAAAAACATATAGCAAACCAAGAAACTTTAAATCCAAATCAAAAGGAGCACAAGAAGCTCATGAGGCAATTAGACCAACTGATATGAGTAAGCATACAGTTAATGTAGATTATGATCAAGATAGATTGTATGCTTTAATTTGGAAACGTACCATTGCATCGCAAATGAGTGAAGCACAGTTAGAGCGTACCAATGTAAAAATAAAAAATTCAAATAATAAAGAAATATTAGCTGCTAACGGAGAGGTAATTAAATTTGATGGATTTTTAAAAGTATATATTGAAGGAACAGACAATGAAGTAGAAGAACAAGCAGGAATGTTACCTAAATTAGCTATTGGTGAAAATTTAGCTAATAATTACATTACGGCAACAGAGCGTTATACAAGATCTAAAGGGCGATTTACAGAAGCATCTCTTGTAAAACAATTAGAAGAATTAGGTATAGGAAGACCATCTACTTATGCACCAACAATTTCAACCGTGCAACGTAGAGGTTATATTGAAAAAACAGCTATTGAAGGTGTGGAACGTGCTTATACACAATTGCGTTTAAAAGACAATAAAGTGGCTTCAACAACATTAACTGAAATTACTGGAGCAGATAAAGGAAAATTAATTCCTACAGATATAGGTATGATTGTGAATGACTTTTTAGTGAATAATTTTTCTAATATTTTAGATTTTGGATTTACTGCAAAAGTAGAAACGGATTTTGATGCCATTGCTGAAGGTCAAAAAGAATGGATATCTATGATTAAAAATTTCTATTCTGAATTCCATACAACCGTTGAGCATGTGAATGAAAATGCACAAAGAGAATCTGGTGAACGTATTTTAGGAACAGATCCTAAATCAGGTAAACCTATTTTAGTACGCTTAGGTAGGTTTGGTGCTATGGCTCAAATTGGTGATAGAGATGATGAAGAAAAGATTTTTGCAAGTTTAAAACCAGATCAAAACCTAAATACCATTACTTTAAAAGAGGCCTTAGATTTATTTTTATTACCTAAAAATTTAGGAAATTATGAAGATAAAGAAGTGATTGTTGCTAACGGAAGATTTGGACCTTATGTGAAATTTGATGATAAATACGTTTCTATTCCAAAAGGAGAAGATCCATTATCATTAAGTTTAGAACAAGCCATTGATTTAATAGAGGCAAAAAGAAAAGCAGATGCTCCAATTGCTGAATATGAAGGAATGCCAGTTCAGAAAGGAGTTGGACGGTTTGGACCTTTTATTAAATGGAACAATATCTTTATCAATGTTAATAAAAAATACGATTACGATAATTTAACTCAAGCAGATATTGAAGAATTGATCGAAACCAAAAAACAAAAAGATATCGATAAAATTATCCATTCTTGGGAAGATGGTGCAATCCGTTTAGAAAAGGCACGATGGGGAAGATTTAACATTATTCACGGTAACAAGAAAAAAATTGAATTACCTAAAACTACTAAAGTAGAAAAAATGACTTTAGAACAGGTAAAAGAAATTATTGCAAAAAACACCAAGAAAAAACCAGCTAGAAAGAAAGCTGTTAAGAAGAAGAAGTGATTTAGTTTTCAGTCTTCAGTTGGTAGTGTTTAAGTTATAGTAAATTGCAATTCAACATTCAAAATTCAAAACTCAACATTCAAAACTCAACATTTAAAATAAAGAAAAAAATTGATATTTAATTACTTACATCCAGTTTCAGAGAAAGTCATAGATGAGTTGGCTTTGTATCAAGATAAACGTTTTGGTGCAAGTATTGCTATTCATACTATTGATTCAATTCCAGAGATTACTGAAAATATACGTATTGCTATTATTGGCGTTCAAGAAGATAGAGATTCTATAAATAATGAAGGTACAGGTGATGATTTTTCTATTATTAGAGCTGAATTGTATAAGCTTTATGCAGGAAATTGGAAACTAGATAGTATTGATTTAGGAAATATAAAAAAGGGAAATACCGTAAACGATACACATTTTGCTTTAAAACAAGTTAGTAATTATTTAATAAAAAAAAATATTTTACCTATTATTATAGGAGGAAGTCAAGCCTTAACTTATACTTTATATCGTGCGTATGATGATTTAGAGCAAACAGTTAATTTAGTTTCGGTAGATAATAAATTTGATTTAGGTCAGATGGATACCAATTTAAATTCACGCTGTTTTTTAAGTAAAATTGTAATGGATGAGCCTA
>CAZYKN010000060.1:0-5475 GCA_964648135.1 uncultured Flavobacteriaceae bacterium | reverse complement strand
GATACCAATTTAAATTCACGCTGTTTTTTAAGTAAAATTGTAATGGATGAGCCTAATAATCTATTTAATTATAGTAATATCGGTTTTCAAACCTTTTTTAATGCACAAGAAGAAATAGACTTATTAGAAAAATTATATTTTGATTCGTATAGGTTAGGAATAGTAAATCAAGATATAAAAATAGTAGAACCTGCTTTGCGTGATGCAGATATAGTAAGTGTAGATATTTCAGCATTAAGAAAAACAGAAGCACCTGCAAATAATAATACTACACCAAACGGATTTTACGGTGAAGAGATGTGTACTATATTAAGGTATGCAGGTTTAAGCGATAAAGTATCTTCCTTAGGTATTTTTGAATACAATGCTATTTATGATGATTCAAACCAAACAGCACAATTAATAGCACAGATGATATGGTATTTTATAGAAGGTGTTAATTTTAGACTTGGAGAATACCCATTTGGGTCAAAAAAAGAGTATATAAAATACATTGTTCCAATAGATAATGACGTAATTAACTTTTTTAAAAGTAACAAAAGTAACAGATGGTGGATGGAAATACCAGACAATAAATTCAAAAAAGAAGCGTTAATACCATGTACTTATGAAGACTATTTAGAAGCAAGTAGCCAAGTAATACCTAATAGATGGTGGAAAACTATAAAAAAATTAACATAATTTATACTATTTGTATTTTCTTTGCGTTATGGAGTGGTTAAAAGTGAATTAATTTTAAAAATTGTAAAATAGAATTGGTTATTTGAAAAATTATTAATAGGTTTACGCCCTCGTAAAAAGCGAGAAGTATATTTAATTGGTAAATAAGAAAAAACAATCTTAATTATTTAATAAAAAAAGCAGTTAAGAACTGCAAAAAACGAAATTTAAAAAATGAGAAAACTAACATTAATTGTATTGATTACCGCTTTGGTTTTTAGTTGTAAATCTGGGGATAAAGGGCAACTTGTAGGAGTAAAAGCTAAGAAAAAATGGTATTCAGAAAAGCCATTTGGAACAGTTTTAATTCCTGGAGGTTCATTTACAATGGGAAAACAAGATGAAGATATTGCAGGTTCTTTAAGTACGCCAACAAGAACCGTTACGGTAACTCCTTTTTATATGGATGAAACTGAAATTACCAATAGTGAGTACAGACAATTTGTTTTTTGGGTTAGAGATTCTATTATCAGAACAAAATTAGCCATGTTAGCTGATGAAAGTGGTGATGCAAATTCGTCTTTAGCAAAGTACAAATTTAAAGATTCTACTAAAGGAGGAGGCGTTTACTACAGATATATGATGGAGAATTATGGTAGTTTAGGAGATATAAACTCACCTACAGAAGGTAAAGTCTTAGATTGGTCTGAAGATTTAATATTTGATACCAATGATTTTCCAGATGCAGATTATGCAGAAGTAATGGATAGTATGTATTTACATACAGATGAAACTTTTAATGGAAAACGTATTTTAAATGCAGATAAAATAAACTATGCCTATTATACTTTTGATAATGAGGAAGCTGCAAGACATAAAGGTAAAGATAGAAAATCTTTTATTAAAAGAGAAGAATTAAATGTGTATCCAGATACAACAGTTTGGGTTAAAGATTTTAATTACTCATATAATGATCCTATGCACCAAGATTATTTTTCACATACTGCTTATGATGATTATCCTGTTGTAGGTGTAGATTGGTATCAAGCAAAAGCTTTTTGTAATTGGAGAACAAGATATAGAAATATTGCTTTATCTAGTAAGAAAAATGCTACGGCTGAATCTTCTTTTAGATTGCCAATAGAATCTGAATGGGAATTTGCTGCTCGTGGAGGATATGAATATGGTAAATATCCTTGGGGAAATCCTTATCCATTTAGTGATAGAGGTTGTTTCTTAGCAAACTTTAAACCACAACGTGGAGATTATGCTTTAGATGGTGCTTTATATACTATGGAGGCAAAATCATATAATCCTAACGGTTATGGTTTATACAATATGGCAGGAAATGTTGCAGAATGGACAAATACAGCATACAATCCAACTTCTTATTTAATGGCTTCAACAATGAATCCTAACGTAGAAGATAAAGAAAATCACCGTAAAGTAATTAGAGGTGGTTCTTGGAAAGATGTTGCCTATTTCTTAGAAGTAAGTACACGTGATTTTGAATATGCAGATACAGCAAGAAGTTTTATCGGTTTTAGAACTGTGCAAGATTATCACGGAAAGGCAGAATAATACAAACAAAAAATTACAAACAAAAAAAATCAACTATTAATAATAATTAAAAAACAACAAATTATGGCAAGTAAAGGTAAATTAGTAAAAAGGATATTTCATATGGCTTATAGTATTGGAGCCTCAGTAGTAATTCTAGGAGCATTAGGAAAAATTCTGCACATGCCAATCGCAGGAATTCCTGGTGGAACTTTACTAATGATTGGATTAGGTACAGAGGCTCTTATATTCTTTCTATCTGCTTTTGAATCTATAGATGATGATATTGATTGGTCTTTAGTTTATCCAGAATTAGCAGGAGGAGAATCAAGTGGTAAAAAAGGAAACGCATTAGCGGCTCAAGATGAACAAGGCTTATTGTCTCAAAAATTAGACGATATGTTGCAATCTGCTGGACTAGATGCAAATCTAATGAGTAGTTTATCAACAAGTATTCAAAATTTTAGTGGAGCAGCAGAACAAATTGCACCTGCAGTAGATTCAATTGCTTCAACTAATAAATACAGTGAGCAATTAGCTTTAGCTGCAAGTCAAATGGAATCTTTAAACAGTTTATATAAAGTACAGATTGAAAGTACTGCACGTCAAGCTGAAGTAAATGAATCTGTTGCAAATAATGCTTCTCAACTACAACAACAAATGGAATCATTAACAAGTAACCTTTCTTCATTAAACGGAGTTTATGGAGGTATGTTATCTGCAATGTCTTCTAAGTAATAGGATTTATTAACTAATTTAATTAAAAAACAAATTTTATTATGGCAGGAGGAAAACTATCCGCAAGGCAAAAGATGATTAACCTAATGTATCTAGTATTTATTTCAATGCTAGCAATGCAAATGGGTAAAAAAGTATTGTCATCTTTTGGAAGAATGAATGAAACATTGGTTGATGCTAATGCAACTACAGCTAAAACAAATGCAACCGCATTGTCAAGTTTAGCTACTTTAGCAAGTGACCAACCAAAAAAATATACAGAATTAAATAAAACAGCAACTCAATTAAGTGCTATGTCCAAAAGTTTTGTATCCTATTTAGATGGTGTAAAAACTAAAATGTTGGCAAAGAACAAAGACCCAAAAGATTACGAAGCAATGAGTAATAGTAATGAGGTTGATGAACTATTCTTTATTGAAGGAAAACCAACAGCATTAGGAAAAGAGTTTGAAGAAAAAATAGTTACATATAGAGAAGGTGTAAAAAGTTTATTAGGAAAAGATTTTGATTCTGAAATTTTAGCTAAAATTGATAAACGTTTTGATACTTCACCAGATAAGCATGGAAAACATGGTAAGCGTGAAGAACCTTGGTTAGAAGCTCATTTTGAAGGATTTCCTTTAATATCTTCTGTTACTAACGTAACTAAATTACAAAATGATGCTGAAACTACAGAAAGTGAAGTATATACTAAGTTAGTAGGAGGTAAAATGCAGGAAACAGTATCTATGAATAATTATCAAGCAATGGTAGTTTTTAGTAAAAATGCATATTACCCAGGAGAGCGTTTAGAAGGTAAAATTGTTCTTGGAAGAAATGACCCTACTTTAACAGCTTCTAAAGTTGTGATTAATGGTCAAACTTTGAGCAAAGATAAAATTACTGCAGGTCAAGTAAACTTAAGTCGTTCTGCTGGAAATGTTGGAGAACATGAAATTAAAGGTACTTTTACATTTATGGAAGATGGAAAACCTATCCCTATTCCTATTGTTGGTGGTAAATACTCTGTAATACCAATGCCAAATCAAGCAATTATTTCTGCTGATAAGATGAATGTCGTATATCGTGGTGTGTCAAATCCTATTTCGGTTTCTATGCCAGGAGTATCTGCAAATAAAATTCATGCTTCTGCACCTGGATTAAGTCCAAATGGTAAAGGTGGTTATTCAATGAATCCTCCTGCACAACGTAAAGTAACTATATCTGTTAATGCAACACTTCCTAATGGTAAAAAAGTTACTTCATCTAAAGAATTTAGAGTTAAGGATATTCCTTCACCTACAGGAACATTAAGAGGTGGTTTTGGACATCAAAAAATGTCGAAATCTAGTTTATTAAAATCTACCGTTGGTTCTCAACTTAAAGATTTTGTGTTCGATTTAAAAGTGGGCGTTGCTAGTTTTAAAGTTAAAGTGCCTGGTAAACCTGCTGTTACTTGTAGAGGTACTCGTTTTAGTGATCAAGCAAAACGTGCTATTGGTAAAGCAAAGCGTGGAGATAATATTGTTATTTTTGAAATAAAATCTGTTTTATTAAATAATAAAACCTACAAATTAAAAAGAACAGCTGATTGTACTGTTGAAATTACAAGTTAATCTTTTACTTAAAAAAGAATAAAATTATTATAAATTATTAGATATTATGAATTTAAAAAAAGGATTATTAATTTTTGTTTTTGCATTGTTAAGTTCAAACTTATTAAATGCACAAGCAAACTTACTAAATGCAACTATTCCAGAAGAAATAGGTGTTAAGTCTGACGAGCAATTGGCTGCGGATAATGACGGTCCGTTGCCTTATGGATATGTAGATGATAGAGATGTTTTGTGGTCTAAAATGGTATGGGAATATATTGATTTGAATGAAAAAATTAATTTGCCCTATTATTATCCTGCGGATACTTCAAACATAGATAAAAATAGAAGATCGTTATATGATACTTTATTGAGAGGTATTAAATCTGGAGAAATTGTGGATGTTTATGATGATTCTTATTTTACTGATAAGTTGAATAAAAAAGAAATATTACAAAGTATTTCTAAAATTGATACTACTGATGTTGGTATTGAAAAAATGAACTTTGGTGAAGAAATAACAGAAGAAGATATTAACGAGCGTTATATAGGTTCTGCTGATATTGAAGGGTTTAAAATTAAAGGCTTATATTATTTTGATAAGCGTCAAGGAGAATTAAAATACCGTCTTTTAGGGATTGCTCCTGTATCTCCAGATGTGAATTTTATTGATGATATGGATGATACAAGTAATTTAGAGGAATTAAATGCTTTATTTTGGGTTTGGTATCCAGGTATTAGAGATATCATGCATGAAATGAAGGTGTTTAATAACAAAAATTCTGCTTTTCCTTTGTCTTTTGATTTATTATTAAATGCTAGAAGGTTTAATTCTATTATTTATAGAGAAGAGAATGTATATGGTAACCGTAAAGTTACGGAGTACATTAAAAACAATTCTTTATTTCAAGTAATTGAATCACAAAAAATTAAAGAATCTATT